>CAXMQC010000457.1:0-7298 GCA_964195285.1 Akkermansiaceae bacterium | reverse complement strand
GATTGCCGATGGTGGCGGTCGTCGGGGATTGTTCCGAAAGAACCCGCGCCAGCGCCTCCTTGGTGCTGGTTTTGCCGACGCTGCCGGTAATCGCGACAACATGCGCCCGGCCCCGCTCGCGCGCGGCTTGGCCTAGCGCGTCGAGGCCCTCGTCGGTGTCGGCGACAATCAACAGCGGCATCTCGGCGACCGCCTGTTTCTCGGCCCAGTCGCTCGCGACCATGGCCGCCGCCGCGCCGCGCGCCAGCGCGTCGCCGACATGCAGATGTCCATCGGTGTTGGGGCCGCGGATCGCCACGAACAGGTCGCCATCGGCTACCGTGCGGCTGTCGATCGATACGCCGCGGGCCGCCCAGTCGCCGGTCGCCTCGCCCTTGACCGCCGTGGCGGCTTCGGCGGATTCCCAAAGCACGGTCATGCCGACCCTGCCTGGCGCTGGTGAACCGCCTCGCGCACCGCGTCGCCATCATGGAAGGGCAGGGTTTGGTCGCCGACGATCTGACCGGATTCATGGCCCTTGCCGGCGACCACCAGGACATCGCCCGGCCCCAGCGCCGCCACGCCGGTGCCGATCGCCGTGGCCCGGTCGCCGATCTCTTGCGCGTTCGGGCAACCCGCCATCGCCTGGCGCCTGATCTTCGCCGGGTCCTCGCCGCGCGGGTTGTCGTCGGTGACGATGACGTCGTCCGCGAAGCGCGCGGCGATCTCGCCCATCACCGACCGTTTGCCGGCGTCGCGGTCGCCGCCGCAGCCGAAGACGATCGAAAGCCGGCCCGCAACAAAGGGGCGCAGCGCCGTCAGCACGGTCCGCAGCGCGTCCGGCGTATGGGCGAAATCGACGATCACCGCCGCGCCGTTTTCCAGGCGGGCCGCGACTTCCATCCGGCCCGGCACCGGCTGCAAGCCCGGCAGCGCGGCGGCCGCCGCCTCGGGGTCGGCGCCACAGCCGATCGCGAGCCCCAATGCACAGAGCGCGTTCAGCAGCTGGAAGCGGCCGGGCAGCGGAAATTCGGTGTCGATGTCGTGGCCGGCCGCCGACAGGGTCAGGCGCCAGCCCGTGCCGGTGATCTCGGCCTTCGGACAGAAAATATCGCCCGCCTCGATCCCGTAGGTGACGAATTTCAGCGCGCGGCGCACGGCAATCGCGGCAACCCGTTCCTGATCCGGCTCCTCGTAGCAGGCGATCGCGGCGGCGCCCTCGGGCAACAACTCTTCGAACAGCCGCAGTTTGGCGGTGCGATAGGCTTCTATGCCACCGTGATAGTCCAGGTGGTCGCGCGAAATATTGGTCAGCGCGCCGGCCGACAGCTGCACGCCGTCCAGCCGGTACTGGTCCAACCCGTGGCTCGAGGCCTCCATCGCCAGATGGTCGATGCCGTGCCCGGCCAGCCCGGCCAGGGTGGCGTGCAGCGCGATCGGGTCGGCGGTGGTCAGTGACGGGCCGGTGTCCAGCTCGGGCAGGCCGGCCGACACGCCGAGCGTTCCCATGCTGGCCCCGCGCCGGCCGAGATGAATCCATATCTGCCGCAGGAAGGTAGCCACCGATGTCTTGCCGTTGGTGCCGGTGACCGCGGCGATCGTCGCCGGCTGTGCGCCATAGAATGCCGCCGCCGCCAGGGCGAGCCGCCGTCGGGGATTGGCGTCGGTGATCAGCGCCGCGCCGGGCACGATCGAATCGGCGGCGGTGTCATCCGGTGCCAGCACCGCGGCCGCGCCGGCGTCCAGAGCCGCGCCGATGAAACCGCGCCCGTCATGCACCAAGCCGGGCAACGCTGCGAAGAGCGCGCCCGGCCGAACTGTCCGGCTATCGGCGGTCAGGGCCGTAATGTCCGGCCCGCCGTCCAGATCGGGCGGGATTCCGCCAGCCTGCTGTGCGGCCCGGTATGCATTCTCGCCGATCAAATTAATAAGACGCAAGCCTGCGTCCCTCCGCCGCTACGTATGTTTCGAGTTCGCGCATACCCGGCGCGTCTTCCTCCACCTTGGGCATGCCCAGCATCGGCGCCATGCGCTCCACCACCCGGCGCACTACCGGCGCCGCTACCCAGCCGCCGGTCGCATAGCCGTGCGTCGCCTTGGTGCCCTTGGGCTCGTCGAGCAGCGCCAGCACCACATAGCGTGGGTCGTTGATCGGGAATGCGCCGATGAAGGACGACAGCAAACGCCGTCCGGCATATCCCTTGGCGCTGGGCTTTTCCGCCGTGCCGGTTTTGCCGCCGACCGCATAGCCGACCGCATCGGCATTGCGCCCGGTTCCGTTTTCCACTGTCAGCCGCATTAGTTTCCGAATCTGTTCCGATGTCCGTTTCTTGAATACGCGGCGCGGCTCGCGGTCGACGTCGCGGTATTCGCCGGCAACGATCGTCGGCTGGTTCAGGATGCCGCCATTGACCGCTGCCGCCACGCCGCTAACCAGATGCAACGGGCTTACGGCGATTCCATGACCAAATCCGATCGTCATTGTGTTAACCGGCCGCCAGGTCGCCGGCGCGATCGGCTTGCCGGTCTCGGGCAGCTCCACGCCCACCGCCTCCAGCATGCCCAGCTCGTCCAGATAATTCCGCTGGCGCTTGCCGCCGATATCCCGGGCCATCAACGCGGCGCCGATATTCGACGAATAAACGAATACTTCCGGCAGCGTCAGCCAACGCTTCTTGGCGTGGTAATCGCGGATCATGAACCGCGAAACCCGCAGCGGCTTGGTCGCGTCATAGCGCTTGTTCATTCGCGCGGCGCCGGCGTCCAGCGCCATCGCGGCGGTGAACACCTTGAAGGTCGAGCCCAGTTCGTAGACGCCCAGCGTGGCGCGGTTGAAACGCGCCTCGTCGCTCGCCTCGCCGGGATGGTTGGGGTCGAAGTCGGGCAGCGACACCAGTGACAGTATCTCGCCGTTGCGCGCATCCATGACAATGCCGGTCGCCGCCTGTGCCTGGAATTCCCGCATCGCGGCGCCCAGCTCCTGGCGCATCAGATGCTGCACCCGCATGTCGATCGTCAGGCGCAGCGGCGCGCCGCTTGCCGCGAGATGCCGCTCGAACTGCTTTTCCAGTCCCGCGATGCCGCGATTGTCGCTATCGACATAGCCCAGCAGATGCGGCATCAGGGACCCGTGCGGGTAGGTGCGGGTATATTCGTCGATGAAATCCAGGCCCGGAATGCCGCGTTCCAGCAGCGCCCATTGCTGGCGTGGCGTCAGGTGCCGGCGCAGCCACACAAAACCGCGATCGGATTTCAGCTTTTTCAGCGCCGAGTCATAGTCCAAGTCGGGCAAAACTTCGGCCAGCGCGCGCGCCGCCTGCTCCGCATCCAGCAGGCGCCGCGGATTGGCGTAGAGCGATGCCGTCTGCAAATCGGTCGCCAGAATCTCGCCATTGCGATCGACGATATTGGCGCGCAGCCGCAACTCGTCGCGCTCAGACGCGATGGCGATGGGGTAGTCGCCCGATTCGCCGCGGATCGCCAGTTGCGTCAACCGCCCGCCGATGACGGCAAAGACCAGTGCGATGAAAATCCCGGCCACAACGATGCGGGCACGCCCCATTTCAACAAAGCGGCGCGCATCGTCGTCCATGCGCGGCGGCATGTAGGCGCCCCGGCCGGCGATCCGGCTCAGTCGCAGCGCCCTGCCGGCGGTCGGGAACAGGTCCCTGTAGGCGCGCCCGTTCATCGTGTCACCTTTGCGGCGGCCGGCGTCGCCAGATCCTCGGGTTTCAGCACGTCGAGCACGTCCGGCAGCGGCAGATAGGGAAGGTCGTTAAAGGCGCCCATGCGATCCGCGGTCAGGCTCTGCATGCGCGGCAGGTATTGCCCCGAAAGTTCCTCGATCCGCTCTGGCCGCGCCAGATAGGCCCATTCGGCCTCCAGGACATGGGTGAAGTCGCGTTCTTCGACGATTTCCCGCTCCAGGGCGGTCAGTTCCTTTTCCATCTGTTCGACCTCATAGGCGATGCCGTAGAGGCCGATGCTGGTAATGGTGGCGCCCAGTATCCAGACCGACATAATGATGCTCTTCATGCGGCCTGCTCCCCCGGCCAGGCCGGCGCCGCGGTCCGTTCGGCGCCGCGCAGCCGGGCCGAACGGGCCCGGGGGTTGGCGGCGATCTCGTCCGGACCCGGCTTGATGGCGCCGGTCTTGATCAGCCGGAAGGTCGGCGCGCGGCCTTCCTCCCGCGCCACAGGCAGATGGCGCGAAGCGCGGGGGGAGGAACCCGCGCGGGAGCGGAGGAAGGCCTTGACGCGCCTGTCTTCCAGGGAATGGAACGCGACCACCGCCAGGCGGCCGCCGGGTGCGAGCAGGCGTTCGGCGGCGGCCAGCGCGCGGTCCAATTCGCCCAGCTCGTCGTTCACATGGATGCGCAGCGCCTGGAAGGTCCGGGTCGCCGGATCGATCCCGTCGCGCGATTTCGGCACCGCGCGCCGTACGATGTCGGCCAGCGTCAGGGTGCGGGTGATCGGGGCTGTCTTGCGCGCCTCGACGATGGCATGCGCGACGCGCCGCGATTTGCGCTCTTCGCCGAGCCGCCAGATGATGTCTGCCAGCGTCGCCTCGTCCAGCATGTTCACGGCATCCGCCGCGCTCGGCCCCTCGGCGCCCATGCGCATGTCCAGCGGCCCGTCGGCGCGGAACGAAAAGCCCCGCTCCGCCTCGTCGAGCTGCGGCGAGGATACGCCGATATCCAGCGCGATCCCGTCCACCAGCTTTACGTTGCGTTCGGCCAACAGCCGGTCCATCTCGCCGAACCGGCCGTGGATCAGCTGCAGCCGGCCCGGATACTCGGCCACCAAATCCTCTCCACGGCGGATCGCGTCCGGGTCACGATCGATGGCCCAGACAGCGCAATCCGCCGCGTCGAGAATCGCCCGGCTATAACCGCCGGCGCCGAAGGTGCCGTCCACATAGACCCTTCCAATATGCGGGGACAGCACGGCCAGCACTTCCGTCAGCATAACCGGGCGGTGGGCAACTGAATTGTTTTTGCGGGGCGCGCTCATGACTGCGGCTCCGTCGGTTTCAGGCGGAACGTCTGGCCCTTCACGCGGGTCCGGCTTTCCGCCGTATGGGCCTGCAATCGCGCCGGCTCCCATAGATGGAAGCGCCTGCCGTAACCGGCGAAGGCGACGCGGCCCTCGATATTCGCATAATCCATAAACTCGGCCGGGATCATGATGCGTCCCTCGCCGTCCAGCGACAGCGGCCGCGCGTCCGCCATGATCACCGCGCCCATGCCGGCCTCGTCGTCGGAGAACATGTCGTACTGCTCCAGGCTCTCCGCCAGGCGCTCCATGAAGGCCGGATCGCAGGCCTCCAGCGCGAGCAGGTTGGGCGAGCGGTAAACATAGACCAGCCGCCCGTCGCCCTCGGGAAGTTGCGCGCGGAACGGGGCCGGAAGGGACACTCGTCCCTTCTTGTCGACTTTGTTCTCGTATGTTCCGGCAAACAGGGCCATGTCTCGCGCCGCTCGTCTTCCGCATTGTTGGTCCGTATACTTGTCCGTCCCGAACCCATCGAAATGCCGGAAAGACTGCCCGCAATGCGCGGCTCATGGCATAGCATGGAGGCTATGGGACTAGATGGGATATCATGGGATATTGCCTTACGTCAATGGGAAGCTATAGTAATTCCTTGGTAAAGCCTGCCGCTATTTGTTCTCAAGGAAGAACTTTTTCTGGTGGCCGGCACAAACCGACCCACAAGAGTTTGTGATCTGTAAAGATATATTAACGCTTTATTAGCGGTTTGTTCCTTGAATGTTCCACTAATGTTCCAGTGAAAAATATTTTTTGGGAGGCCATGGGATGGGGCGGGGTCGGTTGGCAGGGGGCCAGCGTCGTGGTCACCTGGCGGCCTCATCGGGTTGCCGGGGGCAACGGGACGGTGGTTATTCGGCGTCGGGCGGCGGGGCCAGGCGGATCGGGACTGACGACCGGGTGCCCCTTGCCGGCCCCCAGGGGCCGTCGCTGCGCAGCTTGACGATCGGGCGTATCGCATTCTGGCTGGCGCTGGCGATCAACCGGCCGTCCGAATACAGCGAGCCCCAGATGCGGCCGCGGAACTCCAGCAGCGTAACCGTGCAGGACACGGCATCCGCTATGATCCGGTATGATTCCGGCAGATATTCCCGGCGTCGCACCGTTTCTTTGATCTCGCCGTCGATGAGGGTGCAATACATGACGAATTCGGCGAAGGTCCCGTCCAGCTGGATCAGGAAATGCGGGCGATCGTCGGCCGCGACCGTCGCCGGCATTCCCGCCAGCAGAAGGGCCGCCGCAAGCGCACCGGCATATGTTCGCAATGTGGCTTTAACCAAACTTCCCTCGCGTATAAACATTGGGGGCTGCGGCCATGCTGGCGCCAGTATATCGATTTCGCCGTTCGTGGTGAACCGCAACACCGGAAATTGACCGCCCGTCGTGACCCCAATTTCGTCGTGATAGGGGTCAGGCTCGTATTATTGTATTATTGAAGTGCCAGCGAAATCTGCGCAATAATACAATAACACGAGCCTGACCCTCTTTGCCCGAGCCTGACCCCCTTTGCCTGACTCCGTTTGCACCGCCGGGTGGCTGGCAAGGGGGGGCGGCCAGCGCCACTGGGCT
Source organism: Akkermansiaceae bacterium (assembly GCA_964195285.1). GTDB lineage: Bacteria > Pseudomonadota > Alphaproteobacteria > UBA8366 > JADFVY01 > JADFVY01. The sequence goes on along the minus strand of CAXMQC010000457.1, from coordinate 702 downwards.
GCGCATCGTAGATACGCAGCCCTCGATCCCGCCGCCATCCTTCGGCAGGCTCAGGATGAGGCCGATGGCCGGCGTCGAGTTGATGGATGGTAATTTGCGCCAGACGGCCTGTAAGCCGGGTTCTGTCCATGCCCTAAGGCAATAGATGGCCATTCGTCTGGGACGTCCGTTGCCGGACGCCTCGCGCGACCTACCCGGGCGGCGGCGCGGAAACCCGCCTGCCGGCAACTCCGAGGAGTCCCGGCCGGCCGCCCCTATTCGGTCTTGCTCCCGGTGGGGTTTACCATGCCGTCCCCGTCGCCGGGAACGCGGTGCGCTCTTACCGCACCCTTTCACCCTTGCCGGCGGGCCGAAGCCGTGACCGGCGGTTTGCTTTCTGTGGCACTTTCCCTGGGGTCGCCCCCGCCGGCCGTTAACCGGCACCGTGCTTCCATGGAGCCCGGACTTTCCTCCCCCCGCCGGGTTTCCCCAGTGCGGAAGGCAGCCATCCGGCCGTCTGGCGCCCGTTATATATAGGGCGTCCGGCCGCCGGGCTCAATCGGCGTATTTAGGCCGTCAGCTCTCAGCTCTCAGCCGTCAGCCGTCAGCTCTTTGCGCCTAGCTGAAAGCCGTTGGCTGACGGCTGACGGCTATTCCGCCGCTTCAATCGGCGATCTCGATCAGGCCGGCCAGCAGTTGCGTGGTGTCGTGGTCGGCGACGCC
>CAXMQC010000456.1:0-5109 GCA_964195285.1 Akkermansiaceae bacterium | reverse complement strand
GCGGCGCCAATATAACGGTTAAGGGAACCATCGCCGAACCGGCGGCGGGCAGGGGCCTGGATTTGGCGATCTCCGTCACTGGCAGCCAGTTGGGCGATCTGTCGGCGTTGGCCGGCACGGAAGTCCCGAAGATGGGCCCCTATGCGATGTCGACAGGCGTCACCGGTGATCCGGCCAAGGCGCTGAACCTGGTGGGTTTCAAGGGCGAGTTGGCGGGCAGTGACGTGGCCGGCGACGTGACCCTGAATCTGGCGGGCAAGCGGCCCTTGATCGACGCCAAACTGAAATCGAAACTGATCGACGTCACGGCGCTTGGTGCCGCGGCCGGCGGCGCGACCCCCAAAGCTGGCGGCGAACAGCAGGCGGCCAAACCGGCTGACAGGATGTTTCCAGACGATCCACTGCCGGTGGAAGGCCTTCGCGCGGTCGATGCGAATCTGACCTTCGACGCCGATACGATCATCGCCGCCGGCGCGAAACTGCAGGGCGCCCATGTCGTGCTGTCGCTGAAAGGCGGCAACTTGACGATCAAACCCCTGAAGGCAACCTTGGCGGAAGGCACGATTGACGGTTCGATCAATCTGGACGGCCGCAAGAAGGCCGCCGGGCTTGCGGTCAAACTGCTGATGTCCAAGGTCAATCTCGACACGCTGCTGACCGACATGCAGATCACCGAGGATATCGAGGGCAAGGGCAATATCAATATCGATATTGCCGGCAGCGGTTCATCGGTCGCCAAGATCATGGCCGGCCTGAACGGCCGTGCCGGGGTGCTGATGGGAGAGGGCCGCATGAAAAACACCTTCCTGCAGAGCATGCTGGGCGGAACCGGCCAGGTCCTCAATCAGGTGCTGGACAAGGGCAAGGCGGGCTACACGATAATCTCCTGTGCGGTCGCCGATTTCCCGATCAAGAAGGGCATTGCCACGGCAAAGGCTCTCTATATCGATGCCGGGACTCGCGGTATTATCGGTATCGGCAGCGCCAACCTGCGAAACGAAACGCTGGATCTCACGGTCGACCCGCGCAACAAGAAGAAAATGGGTGCAGCCGTGCTACCGGTGCATATTACCGGGACCTTCCTGGCGCCCGACTACGAGATTGACAAGAAGGCGGCCGCCAGTCAGCTGACGGGCATGTTGGGGATCGAACTGCCGGGTGCGCTGACCGGCGCCCAGGGTGGGTCCGAGGCGCCGCTGGTCGAAGGCCCTTGTGCGCCGCCGGCGCCCACCGAGGCGGCGGCCGAGCCGGAGTCGCAGCCGGCAAGCGCGTTGCCGACGACGACGGATGAAGCGGTCAAGGGCGCCGAAGGCCAGCTTGAAGATGCGGTCAAGAAAGGACTGAAAGGATTGCTCGGCCAGTAGGCGGTGGCCGGCGTGGTCGAGCCGGTCCGCAAAGAGATATTTCAGGGGAGAATAATATGCGGTTTGCCAGGATATTGAAAATTTTGCTGGTCGTCGTACCGCTGCTGTTGGTCGCGGTAGTCGTTGGCGGCATTGCGGTATTGAAAAACACGGACTTCAACCAGTACAAGACGGAAATTGCCGCCGAGGTGAAAAAAGCAACCGGGCGCGATCTGGTAATCGCCGGCGATCTGGGCGTCGAGATCTCGCTCAACCCGGCGGTTGCCGTCGAGGGCGTCAGCTTCGCCAACGCGGAATGGGGATCGCGGCCGGACATGGTGAAGCTGGACCGCTTCGAGGCGCGTATCGCCGTACTGCCGCTGCTGTTCGGCCGACTGGAAATCGCACGATTGGTTCTGGTCGGCGCCGATATCCTGCTGGAGGTGGATAAGGAGGGCCGCGCCAATTTTGCTTTCGGCGGTCAGACGGAGGCGGCGCCGGAAGGTGAAGCCGGGCAGATGGATATTCCGATCGGCGCGCGCGAGGTTGTGATCGAAGATTCCGTCGTTACCGTTAGCAATGCCGTGACGGGGGCTCACTATCAGGCGCGCATTGACAAATTGACGCTTAAGGGAGAGAGCCTCGACGACCCTGTCAGCCTGGAGTTCGGTGGAAGCTACAACGAGGCCCCGGTGGCGGCCGCAGCGGTTCTCGGCACGCCGTCGGCGATGGTCTCGCCCGACAGCCCATGGCCGGTGGATTTGACGCTGGAGGCCGGTGGCGCCAAGATCGTCATCAAGGGCGCCATCGCCCATCCCGCCGTGGCCAGCGGTATCGACCTTGCCATCTCCGTTTCCGGCGCTGAACTCGGCGACCTATCGGCCCTGGCCGGCGCGGAAATTCCGAAACTGGGGCCCTATTCGCTGTCCGGAAAACTTACCGGCGATTTCGACTCGGTGTTGACTTTCGCGGGTCTCGAGGCCGGGTTGGCCGGCAGCGACCTGGCCGGCGAAATTATGCTCAAACTCGATGGCAAGCGCCCCGCAATCGCGGCAACGCTGACCTCTGAAAACATTGACCTGACGGCTCTGGGCGGCGGCGCGGGCGAGGAATCCGCTACGAAATCCGACAAGGTGTTCCCGGCCGACCCCTTGGCGCTGGAGGGATTGAAGGCGGTCGATGCGAAATTGCAGCTCAAGGCGAAGACCGTCGTTGTCGCGGGCGCACGGCTGGAAGACGCGACATTGGGCGTCGCCCTCGATGGCGGGAACCTGCTTGTCAAACCGGTCCAGGGGACACTTTCTGGCGGCGCCCTGGACGGTTCGGTTCAGTTGGATGGCCGCAAGAAGCTGGCGAGCCTTGTCGCGAAACTGACGCTCAGCAAGATCGATCTCGGCCGCATGGCGAAGGAGATGGCCGGCACCGATATGTTGCAAGGGACTGCAAGTCTCAATGTCGACGTCGCGGGGTCGTCGGTGGCCGCGATCATGGCCGGCCTGAATGGCGAGACTAGCCTGGTTATGGGTAAGGGCCGCATGAAAAGTGCGGCGCTGAATACGCTGATCGGCGGGCCAACGCAAATTCTCAGCGATGTCTTCACCGGCGGCGACAGCGACTATACCACGATCAATTGCGCGGTGGTGCGGTTCCCCGTGAAGGCGGGTGTCGCGACCGCCGAGCCGCTCGTGCTGGATACCGAAGTTGCCGCCTTTGTCGGCGAGGGCACGATTAATCTGGGCAGCGAGGTGCTGGCTCTGGTGATCGATCCCGACGTCAAGAAAACCACGGTCAGCGCCGCCGTGCCGGTGAATATCGGGGGCACGCTGGCCAACCCGGATTACAGCCTGGACAAGCTGGCGGTGGCCCGCAAGGTGGGTGGCGTACTGGGTCTGGTGCTGTTCCCGCCGGCCGCCGTAGTCGGCCTGGTCGATCTGGGGGCGGGCGACGATAATCCCTGCGTTCAGCAAACCAAGGGCGGTGGCGAGCAGAAGGCGGCGAGTGAACAAGAGTCCGGTGGAGCGACCGGCGCATTGAAGGACGCCGGTAAGGGTATTACTGAGGGTCTCAAAGGCCTTCTCGGTCAGTGACGAAACGGTTTTACGAGCAAGCCGCCGTCACCGAAATCGAGGACGGCGGCCACGGCGTTGCGCTCGATGGCCGGCCGATCCGCACACCGGGCGGTGCATTGCTGACCGCGCCCACCGCCGCCCTGGCCGAGGCGATCGCCACGGAATGGGCGGCGCAGGACGACGAAATCCGCCCTTTGACGATGCCGATGATGCGCCTCGCCGCCACCGCGATCGATCGAATCGGCACCGAGCGCGCCGCCATCGTCGACCAGATCGCCGCCTATGGCGGCTCGGACCTGCTGTGCTATCGCGCGGAGTCGCCGGCGCCACTGATCGATCGTCAGGCGCAGTTGTGGCAGCCGCTGCTGGATTGGGCGGCGGAGGTCCATGGCGCGCGGCTGGCGGTAACCCGGGGCATAACCCATGTGGCGCAGGACCAAACCACGCTCGATGCCTTGCACGCCGCGGTCGAAGACCTGGACGACTGCCGCCTGGCCGCGGTCTCGCAGCTCACCGCCTCCTGCGGTTCGCTGGTCATCGCGCTGGCGCTGGAGGCCCGCCATATCGACGCGGCAGAGGCCACCGCCGCCAGCCAGCTCGACGAGCACTGGCAGGCCGAACAATGGGGCGAAGACGCGGAAGCCAACCAACGCCACGACAATCTGGCCCGAGAGATCGCCGATGCGGCGCGGTTTTTGGCGCTGCTGGAAGACTGACGGTCTACGGGTTAATGCTATGGCAGACCCGGATGCGACGGCACGGCCGGATCGATGGTATCCCAGGGCTGGGCGCTAGCGGCGTAAACTGTCATGCCCGGCTTAAACCAGCTCGGATCGTCGAGGCTTCCAACCCTGACAGCCATGATCCCGGGCGCTCCCGACGGCATCCCCAGCAATTGGGATCCGCAATTTGGGCAGAACCCGTTTCTGGCTATGCCGCCGCTATCCGCCTCGTAGTCGAAAAATTTCACCTCGCCAGTAATCGTAAGCGCCTCATTATGTATGATGATCATCGACATGTGGCCGGCGCCGGAGGCTTTCTGGCATTCGCGGCAGTGGCAATGCACGCCGTTGACGGGGGCCGCGGTACATTCATAGCGTACGGCGCCGCAGCTGCAGCCACCAGAGAATGCCTGGGTCATTGTAGGGTTTCCTTTCTGTGGGCGGATAATAAAGCGACAGCCATCGAATTGGACGAATTGACTATTGCGCTGGTTCTCCGGCCAGAAAACGCTCCAGGCAGTTGAAGCTGCCGGCCCAGCCGTGGCCATGCATATCCCTGGCGCGGTCAGTCGGCAGGCCGGCATGCGTCAGGGTCAGCTCTGTGCCGCCGTCCTTCTCGCGCAGTTCCACGGTGACGATCGACTCCAGCCCCTCCAGCTCACCGCTGCCCCAGACCCAGCTCAGCTCCAGCCGTTCGGGCGGAATAACTTCCCGAAATGCGCCGGACAGCGGATAGATGCCATCGGATTCGTACATTTCAAGGCTGAAGCGGCCACCCGGCCGCGGATCAACCTCGACATTGCGGGCTTTGATGCCTTCCGGCCCGAACCAGGCGGCCAACGCTTCCGGTTCAGTCCAGGCCCGGAACACCGCCTCCCGCGGCGCCTTGAACTGCCGGGTCAGTTGCAGGATGGCGGTGGTATCGCCGACATAAATCGGATTGGTCTGGGTCATCGGAATTCTCCCTCTGGATTG
>CAXMQC010000455.1:0-1833 GCA_964195285.1 Akkermansiaceae bacterium | reverse complement strand
TAGCTGAGTAGCTGCGTTCGCAACTTCGCTACGCACTACGCAGTACCCGGCTACTTCCTCTCGCGGTCCAGAACGTCAACCTTCGCCAGGCGCCTGAGATGACGCTCCTCTCCGGAGAACTCGGCAGCGAGGAAGGTTTCGGTGATTTCCCAGGCAAGCTCCGATCCGACCACCCGCGCGCCGATGGCGAGCACGTTCAGACCGTCGTGCTCGACAGCCTGATGGGCCGTGTACACGTCGTGGATGGTGGCGGATCGGATCCCGCTCAATGGCGGTTGCCGCGATCCGATCCAGCGGCTGAGGGGCGCGGCGTGTCGGCATTATTCAATATCCCTGACAGAATACTCGTCGCCATTGGCGGCAACGCCACGCATCCAGAAGATATCGAGGGCACATCGCGGGAGCAAAAAGACATAGCCGCGACGACCGCCCGGTCATTGCTGCCCCTTGCCAGGCTCGACAATGAATTAATCATTACCCATGGCAATGGGCCGGTTGTCGGAAAAATACTCATGCGGCAAGCCCTGACCCGCGACCGGATCGCGCCGATGCCCCTGGATATCTGCGTCGCCCATTCCCAGGGCGGGATCGCCTATCTGCTGGTGCAGTCGCTCGAGAACGCGCTCCGCGAAGCTGGCAGCCCCCGCCATGTGGCCTGTCTGCTGACCCAGGTCGAGGTTGATCCCGACGATCCCGCCTTCGATGACCCCAGCAAACCCATTGGCGCCTTCTACGACGCCGAGGAGGCAATGAAAATCAGCGCGGAGCTTGGCTGGCGGATGAAGGAAGAGGCCGGGCGTGGCTGGCGCCATGTGGTCCCCTCGCCGAAACCACAACATATCTGCGATATCTCGCTGATCCAGGTACTGGCCCGGCGCGGCACCGTCGTTATCGCCGGTGGTGGCGGTGGCATTCCCGTCATTCGCGGACCCAGGGGCGTGCGGCGGGGCATTCAGGGCGTGATCGACAAAGACCTCACCTCTGCCCATATGGCCAACGTCCTTGGCATCAAGCTGTTGATGATCCTGACGGCGGTGCCCAGGATCGCCATTAACTTCGGTACCGCAGAGCAACGGGAACTGGAGCATGTAACCGTGGGTGAGTTGCGGGGCCTGCAGGCCGAAGGACATTTTCCGGCCGGCAGCATGGGGCCGAAGGTCGATGCGGCACTTCGTTTTCTGGGCGGCGGTGGCGAGCGTGTCATCATCGCGCACCTGGAGGAGGCGATGTCGGCGCTTCGAGGCGACTCCGGTACCCACATCGTCGCCGACGATGAATAACGATTTCCAGCGGTTTGAGTATTCGGTCCGCCAATTCGGTTGTGTGGCGTCCGGAATCCTGAACGATGGCGAAAAGGGCCGGGTCTCCGCCCTGTTCGAGAACAGCTTTTATGTGGAAATGGATGATGGCCTGGCCTGTATCGGCCATGGCGGCCTTGACGCGTCTCCCTTGAATGTAATCACGACGGCGCCCACGAAAATGAACTGGCCTGCCAGTGGGGTCCGCCTGAACGCTACCGTCGGCATATCGGCGAATACTATTTATGTTGGGAACCGATTTTCCTTTGTGATGGACGACGCCACCAGGTGGTCACCCGACCACGGATCCGCCACCTGGCAAGCGGAAAACCTGAAGCCCGGGCTTGCCGCGTTTCGCATGGCCTGCGCCGGGCGTGTTCCTCTCGACGGTCTTGGCGGGTTCATTGAAGTCGAGCCCGGGCAATTCGATGGTCAACCGGTTTGCAGGATTGCGAAGAAACCGATCGACGGCTTGTATGAAGGGTTAGTGGCCGTCCTGCGTGATCCCGATCGCCGATCCATAAACGGCCTGCAA
>CAXMQC010000454.1:0-3814 GCA_964195285.1 Akkermansiaceae bacterium | reverse complement strand
CGGGCACCGCGAAACCGATACCCAGGGAGCCGCCACTCTTGGAGAAGATCGCCGTGTTGATGCCCACCAGCAGGCCATCCATGCCGACCAGCGCGCCGCCCGAGTTACCGGGATTGATCGCCGCGTCGGTCTGGATAAAGGAGCGGTAGTCGGCCACGCCAACTCTGGTGCGCGCCAGTGCGGAAACGATCCCCGAGGTCACGGTCTGTCCAACCGCGAACGGATTACCTATTGCCAGTACGATATCACCAACCTCCAGCGCGTCCGAATCGGAAAACTCCAAACTGGGCAGCATTTCGCCATTGCCATCAATGCGTAAAACCGCGAGGTCGGTGCGATCATCGGCCAGCACGATTTCGGCGTCGAACTCGCGGCGGTCGGACAATACGACGGTAATTTCCTGCGCATCCGCAATGACGTGATTGTTGGTCACCACCACGCCGTCGGCGCGCACCAATACGCCGGACCCCAATGAATTCTGAATGCGTTCTTTCGGCGCGCCGCCGAAGGGGAAATCGTTGCCAAAGAACCGTTTGAAGAAAGGATCGTCGAACAAGGCGGGGCCGGAGCGCTGTTGCACGATTTTCCTGGCATAAATGTTCACCACCGCCGGGGCGGTTCGCTTGACCACCGGGGCGTAGGAAAAGGTTACCTGCGCGCGGCTTTCCGGAACAACCTTGTCGGTCTGCGCGAGGCCGGGGGTGAGGGTGGCGACGATACCGATGAGGGCGCCGACCGCCAGACAGAACTTGCTCAGGCTTGCAATCATGACTGACTACTTAAGGGCCCCGCGCGGTCTCCACAAGATGCCTTGGACAGCGGATAAAAAAGAAAGGGCGGCCTGTAAGCCGCCCTTGTCGTTTCCTGCCGCCATTTGCGATGGTCGATCTATTCCTCGTCCTCGTCGGCCCTGGCCAGTTCCATGGTCGGGCCGGAGTCCAGACCCTTGGCTTCCGGATCGCGGTCGACGAATTCGATGATCGCCATCGGCGCGGCATCGCCATAACGGTGGCCCGCCTTCAGGACGCGCGTGTAGCCGCCCTGACGGCCGGCATAGCGTTCGGCCAGCGTATCGAACAGCTTGCGGGTCATCCCGTCGTCACGCAGCATGGCAAAAGCCTGGCGCCGCGCATGCAAATCGCCCCTTTTGCCCAGCGTCACCAGCTTCTCCACCACCGGCCGCAGCTCCTTGGCCTTCGGCAGGGTAGTCTTGATCTGCTCATGCTTGATCAGCGCATTGGCCATATTGGAAAACAGCGCCTTTCGGTGGCTGCTGGTCCGGTTCAGCTTACGGCCGCTCATTCCATTTCGCATCGCGACGGCTCCCTCTTTATTCCTTGTTCCCAAAAACGCCGGTCAGTACGGCTCGTCCAGACGGCGCGCCATTTCCTCGATATTTTCGGGCGGCCAGGTGGGGATTTCCATGCCGAGATGCAGGCCCATCTGCGCCAGCACCTCTTTGATTTCGTTCAACGACTTGCGGCCGAAGTTCGGCGTGCGCAGCATTTCCTGCTCGGTCTTCTGAACCAAATCGCCGATATAAACGATATTGTCGTTCTTCAGGCAATTCGCCGAACGGACCGAAAGTTCCAGCTCATCGACTTTGCGCAGCAGGTTCTTGTTGAACGGCAATTCGGAGGGACGCTCTTCGGCGACCGCGGTCTGCGGCTCCTCGAAATTGATGAACAGCTGCAGCTGGTCCTGCAGAATCCGCGCGGACAGGGCCAGCGCGTCCTCGGGCGTCACCGAACCGTCGGTCTCGATAGTCAGCGACAGCTTGTCATAGTCGGTGATCTGCCCGACGCGGGTGTTGTCTACCCTATAAGAAACCTTGCGGATCGGGCTATAGAGCGCATCGATCGGAATCATGCCGATCGGCGCGTCCTCGGGCCGGTTCTGGCTAGCCGGCACATAGCCCTTGCCGGATTCCACTGTCATTTCCATGCTCAGCTTCGCGGCTTCGTCGAGCGTGCAGATGATCCGCTCGGGATCCATGATTTCAATATCGGCACCGGTTTCGATCTGGGCCGCGGTCACCTCGCCCGGCCCGCTTGCGGTCAGGCTCATGCGCTTCGAACCCTCGCCATGCATGCGAAGACCCAGCGATTTCAGGTTCAGCACGATGTCGGTAACATCCTCCCGCACGCCGGGGATCGACGAGAATTCGTGCAACACGCCCTCGATCTGAATCGAGGTAATAGCCGCGCCTTGCAACGACGACAGCAGCACCCGGCGAATCGCATTGCCAAGCGTCAGGCCAAAGCCGCGTTCCAGCGGGTCCGCAACGATCGTCGCGGCACGGTTAGGGTCCGTGCCACCTTCAATCTGCAGCTTGGTGGGTTTAATAAGCGTTTGCCAGTTTTTCTGAATCACGGTCGTAACCTCTCGGTTAGTAGGCCGGCGCAACCGAAATAAACGGTTGCGCCAACATTCTTTCAATGCGGGCCACGGAGGCCGGCTTAGGCGTTCGGCGCGCCGCTTCTATACCCGGCGCCGCTTGGGTGGGCGGCAGCCATTGTGCGGAATCGGGGTCACATCGCGAATCGCGGTGATCGTAAAGCCGATGGTCTGAAGGGCGCGAAGAGCCGATTCTCGGCCCGAACCCGGACCCTTGACCTCGACCTCCAGCGTCTTCATGCCGTGCTCCATCGCCTTGCGGCCCGCGTCTTCAGCCGCCATCTGGGCGGCATAAGGCGTCGATTTGCGGCTGCCCTTGAAACCCTGGCTGCCGGCCGACGACCATGAAATCGCATTGCCTTGCGCATCGGCGATGGTGATCATCGTATTATTGAAGGTGGCGCTGACATGCGCCACGCCCGAGGTGATGTTCTTGCGCTCGCGACGCCGCGGGCGGGATGCAGTCTGCTTTGCCATAGCTTGTTATGCTTTCTTCTTGCCGGCGATCGGTTTCGCCTTGCCCTTGCGGGTACGCGCGTTGGTGTGCGTCCTCTGACCGCGAACCGGTAGTCCGCGCCGATGACGCAAACCCCGATAGCAGCCCAGGTCAAGCAACCGCTTGATATTCATGGCCACTTCACGACGCAGATCGCCTTCGACCACATAATCCTGGTCGATGATCTCGCGCATTTGCATGGTCTCGGCCTCGGTGAGATCCTGCACCCGCCGTTCTGCCGGGATGCTGCATTTCGCACAGATTTCGGTCGCCTTGGTGCGGCCGATGCCGTGTATGTATGTAAGGGCGATCTCAACGCGTTTCTGCGTCGGGATATTCACGCCTGCGATGCGTGCCACGCTGCCAGCTCCTCAATATTCGTTAAAATTCCGGTCCGCCTGCCAATGATGACGCCTGAAACCCGGGCGCACCCGACCGCCGGACCGTCGCCGGTCCGAGCGCGCGGATTATAGGGTTATCGCGGCTCATGTCAATCACTGCAAACTCGCTAATACGTCTTCAATCTGTTTCGCTACTTCGTCGATCGGCGCCATGCCATCGACGCTACGCAGAATGCTCTTCCTCTTGTAGAAGGGCAGTATCTGTTCGGTCACCGCATGGTAGGCCGCAAGGCGCTGTCGTACGGTTTCCTCGTTGTCGTCCGCGCGGCGATTAAACGCGGTGGAACCGCATTCGTCGCACACGCCTTCCGTTTTGGGCCGTTGGTATTTGTCGTGATACCCAGCGCCACATTTGGCACATGAATAGCGACCCGTTATCCGCTCCGTCAGGGCGTCGTCATCGACTTTCATTTCGATAACGCCGTGAAGCGTCAGCCCCTTTTCCCGCATGAACCCATCCAGCGCCCTGGCCTGGGTTTCGGTGCGGGGAAACCCGTCCAGGGTATAACCAAACTCCGTT
>CAXMQC010000453.1:0-2992 GCA_964195285.1 Akkermansiaceae bacterium | reverse complement strand
TGGGGCCGAACGGGGCCGGTAAATCGACCCTGATCAATATTCTCGCGGGTCTTGTCGTCAAGACATCGGGGACCGCCAGTATCTGGGGCATCGATATCGACCGGGACGCCCGCAACGCCCGCGCGGCGATTGGCGTGGTGCCGCAGGAGCTGAATATCGACCCGTTCTTCACGCCACGCCAATTGCTGGATTTGCAGGCCGGGCTGTACGCCGTGCCGCAGGGCGAGCGTCGCACCATGGAAATTCTCGCCGCACTGAGGCTGGACGACAAGGCCGAGGTCTATGCGCGCACGCTGTCGGGCGGCATGCGCCGGCGCTTGCTGGTGGCCAAGGCGCTGGTGCATCAGCCGCCGGTGCTGGTGCTGGACGAACCGACCGCCGGCGTCGATGTGGAACTGCGCCGCCAGCTCTGGGATTACGTGGTGGGCCTGAACAGGCGCGGTGTCACCGTGCTGCTGACCACCCATTACCTGGAAGAGGCCGAGGAACTTTGCGACCATATCGCCATCATCAACCACGGCAAGGTGGTCGCGCATGACGAAAAGAAGGCGCTGATCGGCCGCCTCGACGCCAAGACAGTGAACATCACGGTGGCTGGCGAACTGGCGGCGCTGCCGCCGGTGCTGGCGGCCTATTCCGCGGAATTGACCGCCCCCAACGCCATTACCATTCATTATCAGCCCAGCAACACCCAAATCGGCGAAATTCTGGAAGCGGTGCGCGAGGCCGGGCTCGGCATCGTCGATCTGACCACCGAGGAGACCGACCTGGAGGATATCTTCCTGCAGCTCACCCGCGACGATGCGCCTTCCGGCGAGACTTTCGACGCGGCTTAATACGAATGGCTCTTTATCAACGAACATTGGTATAGGCGGCAAGGATGCGCTTTCTCGCCCCTCTGCTGTTTGCGATCTTGCTGTTGGCCGGGGGATGCGGGCCGACCGTCGCCACGATGGGGCCGCCCGTCACCCAACCGATGCTGACCGACGATCACATCCTTGCGGCCGACGAGGCGAAGCTGCCGCTCAGGGTCTGGAAGCCGGACGGCGCGCCCACCGCGGCGCTGCTCGCCCTGCATGGATTCAACGACTATTCGAAAAGTTTCGATGAGCCGGGCAAGTTCTGGGCGGCGCGCGGGATCGTCACCTATGCCTATGATCAGCGCGGCTTCGGCGAGGCGCCGGATCACGGGCTTTGGCCGGGAACCGAAACGCTGGTCGAGGATTTGCGGATGGCGGCCCGGCTGGTCGGCGAGCGTCATCCCCGGATACCGGTCTATCTGGTCGGCGAAAGCATGGGGGCGGCGATCATTCTGGCGGCGCTGGGAACCGACGACCCGCCGGTCGCCGACGGCGTGGTGCTGGCGGCCCCGGCGGTGCGCGGCTGGCGGGCGATACCCTGGTATCAACGGGGCGCGTTGACATTTGCCGCCTACGTCATGCCCTGGGGCACCGCCACGGGGCGCGGCTTCACGGTGCGGCCGTCGGACAATATCGATATGCTGCGCGCGCTTGGCCGCGACCCGCTGGTCATCAAGGAGACCCGGTTCGATTCGATCCATGGCCTGGTCACGGTCATGGACGACGCGCTGGAAGCGGCACCCCGCCTGCAGCTGCCGGCGCTCGTGCTGTACGGCAAGATCGAGGACCTGGTGCCGCGAAACGGCCGTGAAGTGCTGCTCGATACTCTGCCGGACGACGGCGACTGGCGGCTCGCGGAATATGCCGACGGCTACCACATGCTGCTGCGCGATCTGAACGCCGACGTGGTATTGACCGATATCGCCAGTTGGTCGGCCGATCCGACCGCGCCGCTGCCGTCCGGCGATGAACGGGCCGACCGCAAACTGGCGCCGCCGACGGATAAGGAATAAACGAAAATGGGGAGTGGAAACCGGAAAAGCTTTCGGTTAATGTGCGCCCCGCTCAGTTAATACCAAGGATCCTTGGTTTAAGTTGCGCCCGTAGCTCAGCTGGATAGAGTACCAGATTCCGAATCTGGGGGTCGCAGGTTCGAGTCCTGCCGGGCGCGCCAATTTCTTCAAAGACTTATGCCAGTGCCCTGCCCGGTTAGGTTTTTCCGGGTAAGCAATAGGCATGCAACGGGGCGACCGAACTGACCCCACGTCGGAGGCACTCAACGCAGAATGGCTGACCAGCGTCGCAGCCGGAGTTGACGGCTGCTCCGGCCAGGCCGGTGCCGTCTGCATCCTTGTGCAGCGCAGGGATTGGCGGCCGTAAAGGGATTGCATGGGTTCGCTGGCCTCGCGAACCGCTTCGATCGCCTCCATGCCGTTGCCGGCCAGTTCGCCGTGGCACCCGGCATGCTTCAACAGGTCGCGCGTAGGCGTCGGCCAGTTACAAAAAATGTACCCGAAATCAGCCCAACAACCCCAGGACACCACTATGCAACACCCGCGACCATATCCGGCTCCGCTACGATGGCCGAATGTGCTACCGTTTTCGGCCATCTGGAGAGGCTATCCGGGAAATCTCGGTTAGATCGACACAGGGATGCCCAGGTACTCCGGAGGCCAGATATCGGATCGCTCCACATCTAAGAAAGCGAGAGATGCAATGCGTTTGATCGATCACTTTGTGCTAGTAGCGGGAAACCTTTCAGATTCCCGCAATCACTATCGGCGAATGGGATTTAACGTCGCACCTGACGGCGTTCATCCGTTCGGCACTCACAACGCGAACATGTACTTTCGTGACGGACCAATGATCGAGACATTGTCTATTGAGAATCACATCAAGTACTCCGAGGCCATCGAGGCCGGGAACACTTTCGTCAAGAACGATGCTGCGTTTCGTGCAGCGCAGGGTGATGACGGTTTCTCGCATGTCGTGGTGACGTCAACCGACGCGGATATGGACCACGACGGTTTTCTGGAGCGCGGTGTTTCCGGTGGGGACATTGTCTCGTTCTCAAGACAGTTCGAGCAACCGGACGGTAGAGTGGAAACAGTCGCTGCCAAGCTTGCTTTCGC
>CAXMQC010000452.1:0-1609 GCA_964195285.1 Akkermansiaceae bacterium | reverse complement strand
CGATGGCGGAATGTTCTATCCCGCGCTTTACGACGCCATCGAGGAGGCGGAAAAATCAATCGATGTCCGGCTTTATATCTTCGATACCGACGATGTCGCGCTGGATGTGGCCAACCGGCTGAAACGCCGGGCGGATACGGTACGAACGCGCGTTATGCTGGACGGTCTGGGCAGCAGCTGGGCCTCCGGCGAGCCCCCGAAAACAATGCCGGCGGGCCACCGCGCGCCCTGGTCCATCACCGGTTACCTGCGCCAAAACTCGAAGGTGACGGTGCGTATGCAAGCCAATCCGGTGTTGGCGGGCGACCATACCAAGAGCATCGTGATCGACGGCGAGCTTGCCTTTCTCGGCGGCATGAATATCGGCCGGGAATACGCCCATGAATGGCATGACATGATGGTTGAATTGCGCGGGCCCGTGGTGGCGGGCGTCCGCCGCGACTTCGAGACAACCTGGAGCCGCGCCTCGCTGTTTGGCGATATCGCCTGGCTGTTCGGCCATCTGACGCGCGGGACCATATCAAACGGCGGCGGCGGGGTGCCGATGCGCCTGCTGGCGACCCAGCCGGGCGACGACCAGATCCGCCGGGCCCGGTTTGCCGCCTTCGACCGTGCGCAACGGTATATCTTCGTCCAGACGCCGTATCTGGCCGATGACGACGCCGTCGACAGACTGGCGGCGGCGTCGCTGCGCGGCGTCGATGTGCGCGTCATCCTGCCGGAAGACAATGACAGCACGCTGATGGCCGACAGCAACCGGGATTCCGCTCAAACCCTGCTGGCGGCCGGCGCGCGCGTCTATATCTATCCCGGCTTTACCCACGCCAAAGCGATGCTGGCCGACGGCTGGGCGATGTTCGGGTCGTCCAACATGGACTGGCTCAGTCATGCGATGAACCGAGAAATGGATGTCGCAACGTCCGATCCGGATATCGCGGGCCGCTTGAAACGAGACCTTTTCATGGTCGATTTCTCGCGCGCCCGGGAAATGGCGCCCTCGCAGGCACCCGGACAAACCTTGCTGGTCGCCGGCATGCCTATCGCGCAATGAATAAGTTGTAAGTTGAAAAGAAATTTCTTCAATTAATCGCGGCAATTTTCGCGAATTTACAATTCGTCAACTTTAAGCCGGTAAAACAAGGGATACCGGTTCGTTTGCCGGCCCCAAATAGCGTGGGAGTTGACATGAGAAAATTTGCCCACGTTCTCTGTGGTATTGCCGCCGGATTGCTGGCCGCGCCAGCCATGGCGCAGGAATCGATCGCTGACAGCGGGCCTTACTTTTCCTTTGCCGCCGGGTTTTCCGAAAACGACTGGGTGGGGACCGACTCGTTGACTGGCGAAACTGTCGAATTCGTCTACGACTATTCATTTGTTGGGACCGGAGCGCTCGGATATGCGTGGGTTCCGCTTGATTCGCCCGCGGGGTTCAGGCTTGAGATTGAGGGCAGTTATCGTCGTACGGAAGTCGACCACACTTTAGACAGCGCAACGGCATCGATCCTGACCGCCGAGGGCTATCTCGAGTCCATCGGCGCGATGGTCAACGCCTATGTAGACTTTAATCTTGGCAAAAAAGTCGTTCCCTATCTTGGCGGGGGTTTCGGCG
>CAXMQC010000451.1:0-2661 GCA_964195285.1 Akkermansiaceae bacterium | reverse complement strand
CGCAGCTGCGAGGCGTTCCTGCGCCATCCGCAAATTGACGCGGTCCGCGTGGTAATCCATCCCGATGACGGCGGCCTCTATAAAGACTCGACCGATGGTCTGGAACTCATGCCGCCAGTCGATGGCGGGTCGACGCGCCAGATATCATGCTGCAAAGGGCTGGAATCGCTGTCCGATATGGCACCCCGCCAAGTCCTGATACATGATGCCGCCCGGCCCTTCGTGGATACTGCCACCATAGATGGCGTGCTGGATGCGTTGACTGGCGCACCGGCGGCGATTGCCGCCATACCGGTAACCGATACGCTGAAGAAATCATCGGCCGACAACCGCATTGCCGGGACAACGGCGCGCGCCGACCTGTGGCGCGCCCAGACACCGCAGGGATTTCATTACGAGGATATTCTGGCGGCGCATCTCGCACAGGCGGGAAAGGCACTGACCGACGACGCAGCAGTCGCCGAGGCGGCTGGGATAGCCGTCGCACTGGCGCCGGGCAGTGAGGATAATTTCAAGATTACGACGGAAGACGATTTTGCCAGGGCCGAACGCATGCTGGGGGCCGGCGACATCCGGGTCGGGAACGGGTTCGATGTTCATCGATTTGATGAAGGAAATTCTTTAATGCTGTGCGGAATAACAATAAAATATGAAAAATCGCTGACTGGTCATTCCGATGCGGATGTCGGGCTGCATGCCATCACTGACGCGCTGCTGGGCGCCCTTGGCGCGGGTGACATCGGCAGCCATTTCCCACCGTCCGATGCAAAATGGAGCGACGCCGAATCGTCGCTGTTCCTGCGCCATGCGGCCGCGCTGGTCGGACAGCGCGGCGGCGAGATACGACATCTCGATGTCACGCTGATCTGCGAGCGACCGAAGATCGGCCCCCACCGCGATGACATGCGGGCCCGGATCGCCGACATCGCCGGCATCGGCGTCGACCGCGTCAGTGTCAAGGCAACGACCACCGAAGGTCTTGGTTTCACAGGCCGGGGCGAGGGAATCGCCGCGCAAGCAACGGCGACGGTGCGCCTATGAACCGCAAAATCCCGGCGACCCTGCCCGTTTGGCACCCCGCCTTCCTGATCGCGACCTGGTTCGGCTCTGGCCTGCTACCGAAGATTCCCGGCACCTGGGGTTCCGCGGCCGCCCTGCCCTTCGCATGGGCTATTGTCTGGTTCGGCGGGCCCTGGGCGCTGCTGGCCTGCGCAGCGGTGGCTTTCGCCGTGGGAATCTGGGCGGCCGAGATCTACAGTAAGCATTCCGGCGTGAAGGATGCCGGGCCGATTGTTATCGACGAAGTCGCCGGGCAGTGGCTGACGTTGATCCCGGCGGGTCTGGATCCGATTTTGTTTATCGTCGGGTTCTTTTTGTTCCGGGCCGCCGACATCCTGAAACCCTGGCCGGCAAGCTGGGCAGACCGGGATGTCAAAGGCGGGTTGGGCGTCATGCTTGATGACATTTTTGCCGGTATTTATGCCGGCGCCGGCCTCTACGCCTTTATCTGGCTAATCGGATGAACGGCGAACCGGCGGCGACCGCCAGGGCAGTGCTCGACGCGGCCAGATCGGCAAGCTTGAGAATCGCAACGGCCGAATCCTGCACCGGCGGGCTGATCGCGGCCAGCCTCACGGAAATAGCCGGCTCTTCGGATGTTTTCGAATGCGGGTTCGTAACATATTCCAACCAGTCGAAGACCGAATTGCTGGGTGTTCCAGCCGACCTGATCGCGCAATCAGGCGCGGTCAGCGAACCTGTCGCACGCACCATGGCCGAGGGCGCCCTGGCCCAGGCCCGGGTAGATATCGCGGTGGCGGTCACCGGCGTCGCCGGACCCGGCGGCGGCACCGTGGATAAACCCGTGGGTCTGGTATTCATCGGCGCGGCAATCGGGAATGATCCAACAATTGTGGAGCGCCACGTCTTCCCCGGCGACCGCGCTGAAATTCGGCGGGCGACAGTCCAAAGAGCCCTGGAATTGCTGCTTAACCTTGCGGGCTATTGACCAGCAGCGCCACCAGATCGCGCATTGGATGGCCGGGGCGGCGGGCGAATCCGAGCAAATGCCCTTCCCAATCGTCGAACCTGTTGATGAAAGAGCTCGGATGTTGCATGGGCTGATGGTCGAGCTTGCGCAGCCTTGAAATGGTTTCCTGCAACTCCGCTGTCGTGGTGTCCTCGAGAACCTGATCAAGATAATACAAACGGTCGCTATAGAATGCGTAACAGCCCAGCAGGATGCCGGCGATCTCCGCCGAGCGGCTGTCATTTTCAACTGTAAAATCAACAAGATCGAATAGTATCGTGCGGCTGCGTCCTTCGATCAGCATGCACACCCGCGGCGCCATAGCGTCAGTGGCCGTACTGTGCCGGGCGAAAAACAGGATGCGCTCGACATGGTACAGGGAGCCAGGACTGATGATTTCCAAAACGCGCTGGCTGGCGAACAATGTGTCGTAGGCGTTCGGCCGGGCAACCCGGTGCAGCCGGACCTCTTCGATCAAACCGTCTTCCTCGGCTTCGACGCCCGCATCCTTTAACGTCCGCTCGATCGCCGCCAGCGTGCTACTGCGCGGATCGGCCACCCCGCGTTCGATATTGTTCAGTGTGGCCAGAGAAATTCCGGCGGCGGCGGCAAGGTCTCTCTGCTTGATTTCG
>CAXMQC010000450.1:0-2837 GCA_964195285.1 Akkermansiaceae bacterium | reverse complement strand
AGCTGCAGCAGGGCCAGGGCCGTCCGCCGGTCTACGACCGCGCGGCACTGACCCTGACGGATGATGACCGCGCCAAGCTGGAAGCCGAGGGGCGCCGCCCGCACTGGCGCTTCTTGCTGGCCGACGAGGCGGTGGAATGGACCGATTTGGCCCGCGGTCCCGCTCATTTCGAACCGGGACATATCAGCGACCCGGTGCTGATCCGCGAGGACGGCCATCCGCTCTATACGCTGTCGTCGGTTGTGGATGACGGGGAACTCGGCGTTAGCCATGTGATTCGTGGCGAGGACCATGTGGCCAACACCGCCGTCCAGGTCCAGTTGTTCCGGGCGCTGGGTTTTGACGTTCCGGAGTTTGCCCATCTGCCGCTGCTGATGGGAGACGACGGCAAGCCGCTGTCGAAACGCCTCGAAAGTCTCAGCCTCCAGGCGCTGCGCGACGAGGGGTTGGAGACGCGCGCGTTATGCGCCTATCTGGCCCATCTCGGGGCCTCGCTGGCGGCGAACGGCGAGGAAACGATGGAGGCCATGGCCACCGCTTTCGATATCGCCGGTTTCGGCCGCGCCGCGCCGCGCTTCGACCGAAAGGAACTGGATCATCTGAACGCCCGCGTGCTGCATCATCTTGATTTCGACGAGGTGCGGGACCGGCTCGGCATAGAGGACGCGGATGAGGCGTTCTGGCAGGCGGTCAGGCCGAATCTCGCGACGCTGGCGGATGCCGCCGAATGGTGGCGCATCCTGCATGGCGGTGTGACGCCGGTCATCGAGGACGCGGCGTTCTGCCACCGGGCGGCTGAATTGCTGCCGTCGGAACCCTGGGGCGAGATGACTTTCAAGACCTGGACCGAAACGGTAAAGGCGGATACCGGCGCCAAGGGCAGGGCGCTCTTCATGCCGCTCAGGCAGGCGCTGACCGGCATGGAACATGGACCGGAGCTGCGCGTTCTGTTACCTATGCTCGGCCGTGCGCGGGTCCTCGCCCGCCTGGCTGGGAAAACAAGCTGAAATCCGGATCCACACCACCGTGACATTACGCATTTACGATACGCTCAGCCGCGCGAAGGTCGACTTCGAGCCCCTGGACCCGAAGCATGTGCGCTTCTATGTCTGTGGGCCGACGGTTTACGACTTCGCCCATATCGGCAACGCGCGGCCGGTGGTGGTGTTCGACGTGCTGGCGCGGCTGATGCGGCGGCTGTATCCCAAGGTCACCTATGCCCGCAATATCACCGACGTCGAGGACAAGATCAACGCGCGGGCCAGGGAGCTGGGCGAGGATATCCGCGACCTCACCGAGCGTACGGCCAGGCAGTTCCATGACGACATGGCGGCTTTGGGCACGCAGCCGCCGGATGTCGAGCCGCGCGCGACCGACCATATCGCGGAAATGATCGCCATGATCGAGGCCTTGATCGATAAGGGCCATGCCTACGAGGCCGACGGTCATGTGCTGTTCGACGTGCCCTCGATGGCCGATTACGGTAAACTCTCGCGCCACAGCCGGGACGAACTGGTGGCCGGCGCTCGGGTCGAAGTCGCGCCCTACAAGCAGGACGCCGCCGACTTCGTGCTGTGGAAGCCGTCCGACGACGAAACACCGGGTTGGGACAGCCCCTGGGGCCGCGGTCGGCCCGGCTGGCATATCGAATGTTCGGCGATGAGCAAGAAGCATCTGGGGCCGGGATTCGATATCCACGGCGGCGGCCAGGACCTGATCTTCCCGCACCACGAAAACGAGATTGCGCAGTCGCGCTGCGAGAACCCGGACAACGGGTTCGCCAAATACTGGATGCACAACGGCTATCTGATGGCCGAGGGCGAGAAGATGTCGAAATCGCTCGGCAATTTCTACACCGTGCATGAATTGCTGGGAGAATATCCAGGCGAAGCGATCCGCCTTACCCTGTTGCAGACCCATTACCGCCAGCCGCTGGATTTCACCAAGGGCGGCCTCGCCCAGGCCAAGGCGACGCTGGACCGTTTCTATCTGGCCCTGCGCGACAACGCGGGCGTGGTCGAGCGGTCGAAGTTCAAGAAAGCGCCGGACGTGCAGGCCGCGCTGGAAGACGACCTCAACACACCGCTGGCGCTCGCCCACCTGCATGAGGCACTCAGCGCCCTCAACAAGGCGCAAACCAGTGGCGAAAAGGCGGCTGCCAAGGGCCGCCTGCTGGCCGGCGCGGACCAACTGGGCCTCCTGTGGCAGGAACCCGAAGCCTGGCTTAGGGGTCGTGCTGTTATCGTTGAAGGCCAAGGTGAAGCCGAAGGCCAAGCTGTAGTCAAAGGCGCAGGTGCCGTTACCTACAGTGATCAACTGATTGACGAAAAAATTGCCGAGCGAATCGAAGCCCGCGAAAACAAGGATTTCGCCACCGCCGACCGTATCCGCGACGAACTGGCTGACCAGGGCGTGATCTTGGAGGATAAGCCGGGCAGCAAGACTCTCTGGCGCCGCGCCTGACATATTCGGGAATTAGTATATAGTTAGCCCCTCGGTCCCGTTGGTCCGTGACCCGAGCTGAATTCTCTTCGCGAGGGCGGGTATGTCGAGAGGATTTTCCGCGACGCTTGGCACCGCCGTTACCGGCGTGCTGATGCTGCTTGGCGCAGCCGCGGCGGAGGAGGGCGGGCCGGCGCTCCCCGCGCCTTATGATTCTTGGTCGACCACCGATATCGCCGCCCGCGCCTTTGGCCTGCTGGCCGGCCAGCGCGACGTCTGGCTGACCGATGCGCGGCTCTGGATTGCCGGCGACAAGCCCCTTCTCGCCGTGATCGCCGAAGCCGAGCGGCCCAATATCGATGGCGCGGTCTGCGATTGCGCGCGCCCGATCAGGC
>CAXMQC010000449.1:0-6252 GCA_964195285.1 Akkermansiaceae bacterium | reverse complement strand
TGAAATTCAGGATCACCCGGCCGAGATCCGGTTCGTCCGCGTCTGTGACTTCCAGCTTGACGACCGAACCTTCCTCCAGGAAGCCGGTCAGAATCAACCCCTCGGACAGAGAGAAATTCTTGCGCAGCAACAGGTGGGCCGGCGTTTGCGATAGCGGCAGGTAGGTAACCTGTTCCAGCTCCTTGTCGACAAAGATAAAGAAGGTGCCGTTGGATACCAGCAGATAGGGGGCCGGCGGCGCATATTCGAAACGCATGCGCCCGGGTCGCTGCAGATAAAGCGTCCCCCTGGCGAAATTGCCTGCGCCGCTCATCTGTACGAAATCGGCCTCGACCGTCGTGATGCTGTTGACGAACGCCTCGATCCTGGAGACCAGCGCTTTCTGTTCGGTGGTCAATGCCACCGGTTGCGGCGTGGCGGCTTCGGCGACCGGCACGGGCTGCAACACCAGCGCGCCGGCGACGGCCAACAAGGCCAGTGAATATCTAATGGCCGCCTCCGCCCAACAGGACTTCGCGTTTGCCGACATGGTTCGCGGGGCTGACAACACCTTGTTTCTCCATCTGTTCGATAATCCGCGCCGCCCGATTATATCCGATCTGCAAATGACGCTGGACGAAGCTCGTCGACGCCCGGCCTTCCCGGACCACCAACTCGACCGCCTGCTGATACAATTCATCGCTGCTGTCGCCACCACTGTCGAATGCGGGCTCGTCGTCCTCTTCGGTAATACTCTCGATATAGATAGGGTCGCCCTGGCCGCGAAGGAAGTCCGCAACGGCCCCTACCTCATAATCGTCAACAAATGGCCCATGAATGCGCGAAATTCGACCGCCGCCCGCCATATAGAGCATGTCGCCCTGGCCCAACAGCTGTTCGGCGCCCTGTTCGCCCAGGATGGTGCGGCTGTCGACCCTCGAAGTGACCTGGAAACTGACGCGCGTCGGGAAATTGGCCTTGATCGTGCC
Organism: Akkermansiaceae bacterium; assembly: GCA_964195285.1. Lineage (GTDB taxonomy): Bacteria > Pseudomonadota > Alphaproteobacteria > UBA8366 > JADFVY01 > JADFVY01. Next base: position 5,284 of record CAXMQC010000449.1, on the reverse strand, counting down.
GGTCACCACATCCACCGACGGCCGTTGCGTCGCCATGATCAGATGAATGCCGGCGGCGCGCGCCATTTGCGACAGGCGCTGGATCGCGGCCTCGATGTCCTTGCCGGCGACCATCATCAGGTCCGCCATCTCGTCGACGACGACCACGATATAAGGCAGCGGCGCCAGATCCAGCGGCTGGTCCTCATGGACCGGGCGGCCGGTTTCGGAATCGAAGCCGGTCTGGACCTTGCGCATCAGCACCTCGCCGTTGCGGCGGGCCTCGACCAGGCGCTTGTTATAGCCCTCGATATTGCGCACGCCCAGCTTGGACATCGCGCGGTAGCGTTCCTCCATTTCCCGCACCGTCCATTTCAGCGCCACGATCGCCTTCTTGGGCTCGGTCACCACCGGCGTCATGAGATGCGGAATATCGTTATATGTCGACAGTTCCAGCATCTTCGGGTCGATCATGATGAATTTGCAGGCCTCCGGCGGCAGCCGGTAGAGCAGCGACAGCACCATGGCGTTGAGCCCGACCGATTTGCCGGCGCCCGTGGTGCCCGCGACCAGCAGATGGGGCATGCGCGCAAGATCGACGACGACCGGCGCGCCGCTGATATCCTTGCCCATTGCAAGCGGCAGCGTCGCCCCGGTCTTGTCATAGGCCCGCGAGGCTATCAGTTCGCGCAGAAAGACGGTTTGCCGCTTGGCATTGGGAAGCTCGATGCCGATGACGCTGCGGCCCGGTATCGTCGCGATGCGGGCCGAGATTGCGCTCATCGAGCGCGCGATGTCGTCAGCCAGGCCGATAACCCGGCTGGTCTTTATGCCCGGCGCCGGTTCAAGCTCGTAGAGCGTCACAACCGGCCCGGGCCGGACTTTGACGATCTCGCCGCGAATGCCGAAATCCGCCAGCACCTGTTCCAGCAGGCGCGCGTTCTGCTCCAGCGATTCAGGACTCTGGGCGGTATTGCGGCCGTCGTTTTCGGGCACCGGCTGAAGCAGGTCGAGCGGCGGCAGCTGGAATTCTCCCTCCGGTCCCGCCAGCCGTAGCGACGCCTGGCTCGTCTTGGCCGGCCGCTTTGCCGGCTTCGCCTTCTCAAGCCGGGTCCGCCGCCGCGGCGGATCGATCGGCGGGGCTACCGGATCGGTGATCCCGCCCCCGTCGAGAAAGGGTTCGGCCCGGCCCTTCGATTCCTTGGGTGGCGTCTTGCGCTTGCCCGGGCGGCGTTTCGGTGGCGCCGCCGGGGTGCGGCGCATCGCGCCCGCCAGCCCGGCCAGCCGTCCCCCGCCACCGCGCCATTCGGCCAGGCTGAAACCCATCAGCCAGACCGTCGCGGTCAGGGTGAGGGCGCCGGCGACCAGGCCGATGACCATCGGGTCGGTCATCAATCCGCGCCCGTCGCCCATGGCCGCCAGCCAGACCTTGATCTGCCGCCCGACCAGCCCACCCAATCCAGGGTTCAAGGGCCAGGAATCCGGCACCGGGACCGCCGCAAATGTCAGCGCGGCGACCATCAGCGCCAGCAACAGGCCGGCGATACGGGCGACCGCGCGCGGCACCGCCTGGCGCCGCAACAGCCGCAGGCCCCAGGCAATCAGAACAACGACGATCAATCCGGTCGCCAGCCCGAAAGTCTGTAGCGCAATATCGGACATGACCGCGCCCGGATAACCCAGCAGATTATTGACCGCTCCGCCGCCCGCCGTGTTGAGCGACGGATCCGTCGAATCGAAACTGATCAGGGACAGCACCAGCAACACGGCCAGCGCGACCAGCGCCAAGCCCGACAGCTCGAACATCCGGCGGCGCAGAAAATCCCCGATGCCGGGGGGCAGTAGCGCGGTCTGTCGTCGCGAAGTCATGGCTATACCAATGCTCGTTGATAATGGCCCATTTGACCGGGTTCCCTTGACCGATCGTCAGGCACGGTTCGCGCCGCGGTGTTGCTCACCACAAGCGGATCGCGACGCAGCGAGCGGTCAAGGGATCCCGGCCGCCGGTGGCGCGCTGCGGCCCTCCGGGTGCGTTGCGGCCCTTGCCCGATGCGGCGGCATCGCGCCGCGGTCCGCGCCTGCCCGGCGGGCCGCCGCGCGTCATCAAATGGGTCATTATCAGCGAGCATTGGTATCAATGCTCCAAAGCTGCAGCCAGCCGGGTCAGGCCGGCTTCGGCGGTGTCGGTGTCCTGGACCAGGGCGACCCGGATATAGCGGTCGCCGGGATTCTCGCCGGTCAGCGGATCCTCGCGACTCATATAGGCGCCCGGCATGACCTTGACCGCGCCATGACGCCAGGCCTTGATCGCCGCCGCCTCGCCGTCGCCGACATCGAGCCACAGGAAGAAGCCACCCGGCTGTTCGCTGTAGCCGGCGCGGTTGCCCAGGATACGCCGGGCCATCGCGAACAGTTGGTCGTAATGGGTGCGATTCGCCTCGACATGGGTCTCGTCGCGCCACAGGGCCGCGGCGGCGGCCTGGATCGGCCCCGGAACCTGCGCCCCGCCATAGGACCGCACGCGCAGCAAACGGTCGATCGCCACGTTGTCGCCGGCGACGAAACCGGCCCGCAAGCCCGGCGCGTTCGACCGCTTGGACAGCGAATGAAAGACCAGGAGATTGGCCATGTCGCCACCCATCGCGGCGCAGGCCTGCAGTCCGCCGGGCGGCGGCGCGCCGCGCCAGATCTCGGAATAACACTCGTCGAGCGCCAACAGGAAATCATGGTCGCGGGCCAGCCGGATCAGATCCTGCAATTGCGCCAGCGACGCCACCGCGCCTTGCGGATTACCCGGCGTACAGAGATAGACCAGCGCCGTGCGGGCCAGCAGGGCCGGGTCCAGCGCGGTGTAATCCGGCAGAAATCCGGTCTCCGCCGTCGCCGCGACCGGCACCGGTTCGGCGCCGGCCAAGACCGCGGCGCCGTAATAGACGTGATACATCGGGTTGGGCATCAGGACCGCCGCCCGCCCGTCGCCATTCGCCGCGCCCTGGGACGGTACCGCGGTTAAGGCAGTCTGGAACAGAATTTCACGAGTGCCGCAGGCGGCGATGAGGTGGCGCGCCGGGTCGACCATGCCGTCGGGCAAGCCATAGCGCCGGGTCAGCCAGTCCACCGCGGCCTGGCGGAAATCATCGGATCCCTGCACCGGTGGATAGCGATTCCACAGTTTGGCATTGCCGGCGATTTCCGCGGCCACGAAGTCGGGCTGCGGCAGCTGCGGTTCGCCGATCTGCATCATGATCGGCGCCGTTCCCTCGGCTGCGGCCACGCCTTCCAGCAGCCGCCCGAGCCGCTGAAAGGGATAGTCGCCAAGAAGATCCAGACCGGGATTGTCGCGCATGACCTGACCAATAGATTTGCGCCGCCGGCTGTCAGGCGCGGCGATGCGTACAAAACGGAAACTCCTGCGCCGGGATACTAGAACCTTTTCCGGCCATATGGAACCGCTCTGTTGCCCTCCGGAGGGCTCCGTTCCGCTGACCGAATTCGCCATGTCGGATCCATTCCATATGGCTGGAAATGGTTCTAGCCGAATCGTTCCTTATAATCCTGCGGTAGTTCTATACCGAATTTCTTGGCCAAGGCCTGCACGTCTTTGTAGTCCGTCTCACCAATGTCATAACCGGTGTGAGAGTGGATTTGAAACTCGGGTGATGTACATCTCACCGGGATGCCACCGATAGCGCCTTTCCCTTGAAGCGCCTCCGCCGGATACATTTCTCCGTTCTCCGGTGGGCCGTAGATCCCATTTCCCGCTAAATCGAGAACGACGATGTGGAGATCGATTTCCTTGCCCCTGCCGTCGCCCAGAACAAAGTTCCACGGCCTGGAGTCGTTGCGTTCCACTTCACGAAATCCCTGTCTTTCTAATTCTTCGCGCACGGATCCGAGATCGCTTTCTTGCACAATTATGTCCAAATCGGCATGAGAGCGAGATTGTTCTCCGAGCAAAGCATCCACGCCCCAGCCGCCATCAAGCCAGACCTCGATGCCCAGCGCCGCCATCTGGAGATAAAAGTTGGTGACATCTGAATCGGTCATTTCCATTTTCATGGCACTCACATATCGATGCGATCCGGTTTGGGCGGACGGCAGTTTGCGAAGGCTAGATTCCGATCGATCGAGATCAAGTGTAGTTTGAAACCAGGCAGCCTTCGAGAATAGGGTCGGGTGTAGGTGTCAAGACCCCCGAAGTCCGGAGATGGTCCGTAACGGTATTCTCGTTCTGCGTTCAGGATTTGGCCCGGAATGCGTCGATGCTCCAGGCTCCAGCACCCGCAACAACAAAGTACAGAAATACAAAACAATACAGAATAGCCGCATCGCCGCCATTCAAGACCGGGAAAAAACTTCGTGGCGCGTGAGCTATGAAATAGGCGAATGCCATAACCCCGGATAACAAAAATGCAACCGGACGTGTGAAAAGGCCGATAACAAGGAGCGCACCACCGAAGAGCTCAAGAACACCAGCAATGCCCCCGAGCGACAATATTTCTGGAGCCGGCCTATCAGAGGCCGGAAATCCAAGGATTTTCATGGTTCCATGCTCCAAGAAAAGCAATGCAGCCATGATACGAAGCAGACTCAAACCACGCGGTGCCCAAGTGGTGGTCAGGGTCTCGAATGACATACTTAAGCCCTCTGACAAAAATTAAAAACCGCCCCGACATTGCCTGCTCACCAGATATCTGGCAATCCCAATTCGTCGATAACCTGCCGCCCGGCATCGTCGCTCTCGAAACCGCGCTGCAACCCCTGCTCAATTATTGGCGAGCAGGGCACTCAATGTGTTGAATGAGGTCTCCCATCCGCCGCCGATGCCCTTCCGCGCGTCTTCGCTGAGCACGGCGGAATGAACAAGGCGGACATTGGTTCCACTGCCCTTTGCCGCAAAATCTATCTCGACCTGCGAGTACGGCGTGGCTTCGCGCTTCCCGTTTGTGTGCGCGATGACGTGGGACCACGTGAATACCAGGCGCTCGCCAGGTTCAATGTCGAGATATTCACCCTCGAAGCCGACAGACGTTTTCTCGTCCTTCGACAACAAGAACTGCCAAGCGCCCCCGTGGCGCAAATCGATTGTCGCCGAGTGCAGTGTATTCGGGCCACGGCCGAACCACTTTACGACGATGTCCGGATCCGTCCATGCCTGAAACACTAATGCTGGTGCAGCCGCAAAATAGCCTTCAACAACAATGGGATCATCGCCCGGCTCGCTTCTAACGAAGTCCAACGTTACTCTCCCCGATCGGCCAGATGTTGCGCCAGATTGTCGAACTGTTTTGTCCAAAAGGTTTGG
>CAXMQC010000448.1:0-4511 GCA_964195285.1 Akkermansiaceae bacterium | reverse complement strand
CCTGCGGAAGTTCGGCGTCCAACCGGTGGTCGCCGTCAACGTCTTCAGCGCCGACACCCAGGCCGAGGTCGATCTCGTCGTCGAACGCTGCGCGGCGCTCGGCATCGAGGCGGTCCAGTCGGACCACTGGGCCAACGGCGGCGAGGGCGTGCCGGCCTTCGTCCACGGCGGCCCCTTTGCCAACATTGCCCATGGCTGTAACTCGGTAATCGCAACCAGTACGGCCCTCAAGCTTGCCGACTACGTGGTGACCGAAGCCGGTTTCGGCGCCGACCTGGGTGCCGAGAAATTCTTCGACATCAAATGCCGCAAGGCCGGGCTCGATCCAAAGGCAGCAGTGATCGTCGCCACGATTCGGGCGCTCAAGATGCATGGCGGCGTGGCCAAGGGCGATCTCGGCAACGAAAATGTCGAGGCGGTGAAGAAGGGCTGCGCCAATCTGGCCCGCCATGTCGCGAATGTGAAATCTTTCGGGGTTCCGGTCGTCATCGCGATCAACCAGTTCGTCAACGACACCGACGCCGAGGTTGAAGCGGTGCGCCAGGCGGCAAGCGAAACCGGCGCCAAGGCAATCCTTGCATCGCATTGGGCGGATGGCGGCGCCGGCACGGAAGAGCTCGCCAGGGAAGTTGTCGAAATCGTCGACAGCGGCGCCGCCGACTTCAAGCCGATTTATGATGACACTATGCCTCTGTGGGACAAGATCGCGACCGTCGCGACCAAACTCTACGGCGCCGACGACATCATCGCCGACGACAAGGTGCGCAAGCAGATCGCCGAATATCAGGGGGATTACGGGCATTTCCCCATCTGTATGGCAAAGACGCAATATTCCTTCTCGACCGATCCGAATTTGAAGGGTGCACCCAGCGGCCATGTCGTTCCAATCCGCGAGGTTCGCCTCTCGGCGGGCGCCGGTTTCCTGGTCGTGGTTTGCGGTGAGATCATGACCATGCCGGGTCTGCCGCGCGTTCCATCAGCCAATTCGATCAAGCTGAATGCGGACGGTCAGATCGAGGGACTGTTCTGAGGCAAGGCGAGGCGGGTCAACCGGCTCCCGCGACCCGTCCGACATGCCGACCCATAAGGAGAATACCGGCCATGACCATCAAATCCATTGTTGCCCCGATCCGAGGGGACGGTATGGGAGAGTGGGTTCTTGGGCTGGCCCTGGCAATCGGCGGTGGGTTCAACGCACATATCGATGTGCTGCATGTCCACGCCAAACCCGAAGACATGATCCCGCGTGGGGTTCCGCTGACCACGGCCTTTAAAAGCACCATCCTGGACGCCGCCGGCGGGTTGGCCAGGCAGGAGGAGGAGCGCCTTGTCAGTCTGTTTGATGAGTATTGCAAGGCGCATGACCTGGAGGTCGTACCGACCGACGCGGAAGACTTCCCGATGGACCGGCTGTCGATCTCGTGGCATGAGGCGGAAGGCAAGCAGGCGGATGTCATTCGCAATGAGGTGCGATTTTGCGATTTGATAGTTGTGCCCCAGCCGGACCGCGCCTCTGCCCTCGGCATGAATACACTGCAGGCGGCCCTGTTCGACGTCCGTAAACTGACCGCCATCGCGCCGCACCGGGAAATTACTGAAACCGGCCGGCATGTGGCGATCGCCTGGAATGGTAGATCGGAGGCAGCCCGCGCCGTCAACTGGTCGCTGCCCGTCCTGGCGACGGCCGAAAAGGTCAGCGTGCTGGTCGCCAACGACGGAGACGGCGGTCAGGCTCGCAGCAGGGCCATCAGGCGATATCTGCGGCAGCACGGCATCGCTGCCGGCGTCGAGACCTTCGAGCGCGGCGGCGAAGTGGCCGCATCGATCCTCGACAAAGTGGCGGAAATCGGCGGCGACGTGATCGTGATGGGCGCGTTCGGCAGCCAGAAACGCAGCGACCTGGTGCTCGGTGGCGTTACCCAGTACGTGCTGGAACAGGCCGACATCCCGCTGTTGATGGCGCATTAAACGTTGCGCCGATGCTCGGCATTATTTGGCGGGGCGGGAAGCGCGCCGAAAAATCCCGGTAGGTCCGGGTGACGAACTCCGGAACGGCCGGATCCGGTTCTGCGGCGATGTGCTCAACGGGCAGGAGGGCTTGATATGAAAGTTTGCATTTTTGGCGCGGGAGCGATCGGCGGCTATGTCGCCGTCGAGATGGCCCAGGTTCAGGGCGTCGAAGTCTCTGTTATTGCCCGCGGTGCCCATCTCGAGGCGATCCGCGAGAACGGCTTGAAACTGCTGAAGGACGGCGAGGAACGCACCGGCAATGTAAACGCCACCGAAAATCCGGCCGATCTCGGCCCGCAGGATTCGGTGATTGTCTCGCTGAAGGCGCATCAGGCTTGGGAAGCCGCGGAACGGCTCAGGCCGCTGCTTGGCCAAAACACCTCGGTCGTCACCTGTCAGAACGGCGTGCCCTGGTGGTATTTCCACGGGTTGGAAGAGCCCTACAACGATCTTCGGGTCAAATCGGTGGATCCCGGCGATCGACAGTGGAACATCGTTGGCCCCGACCGCGCCATTGGTTGCGTCGTCTTTCCCGCGACGGAAATCGCCGAGCCCGGCGTGATCAAGCATAAATATGGCAACAAGTTTACCCTGGGTGAACCGTCGGGCGAGATTTCCGAGCGCTGCCAGCAGCTCAGTGAAGCGATGGAAGCGGGGGGCCTGCGAGCGCCGGTCATTCCCAATATCCGCGATGAAATCTGGCTGAAACTATGGGGCAATCTTTGCTTCAACCCGATCAGCGCCCTGACCCGGGCAACGCTGGACATCGTCGCCACAAACCCGGCGACCCGTGCCCTGTCGGCCGCCATGATGGACGAGGCGCATTCGATTGCGACCCGGTTGGGCGCCGGGTTCCGCGTTGATATGGAACGACGTATCAACGGTGCCGCGAAGGTCGGCGCGCATCGCACATCGATGCTGCAGGACCTCGAAAAAGGTCGCGCCATCGAACTGGACGCGCTGTTAACGGCGGTCCAGGATCTCGGGCGGCTTTGCAACGTCGAGACGCCCCATATCGATATCGTGCTTGGGCTGACCCAGCAATTGGGCCGCAGCCTGGGGGTCTATCCGGTGTTTCCCGAGGCGGATTTCCCGTCGGCCGCGGCGTGACCGGCGGGGACCGGCGCCACGGGGGCCGAAAACGCCCCGCAATTATGGTATACCGGACGCTACCGAGTCGTTTGCGAACTTGCGGAGATTTGCGTTTATGAACTCTCAACTGACCATTCCAACATTGCAGGCCAATGTCAGCTTGAAAGAGAAGACCTATGACATATTGAAAGACGCAATCTGCAAGATGAACATTTACGCGCCTGACGCACAGCTGCGGCTGGATGAACGCCAATTGTCGGAACAGCTGGGCATCAGTCGAACGCCGTTGCGCGAAGCGCTGGTGAGGTTGGAGCAGGAAGGGCTGGTCAATATCATCCCGCGGCGCGGCATCTTCATCGTCCGCAAGTCCAAGCAGGAAATCCTCGAATTGATTATAGTCTGGGCCGCGCTGGAGGGCATGGCGGCGCGGCTGGCGACCCAGAATGCGTCAAACGAGGATATTGCTTCGCTGCGCAGTATGTTCCCGTCCTTCAGCGCCGGCGACCAGCCCGCCAATATCGACGAATATTCCGAACGCAACATCGAATTCCACCAGACGATTTTGAAGCTTGGCGGTTGCGGCCTGCTGGTCGATATGGCCGATCAGTTATTCCTTCATGTACGCAGCATCCGCGCGCAGACGATCGGCGAAGCCGACCGTGCCACCCGGTCGGTCAAGGACCACCGGCAGATCGTCGAGGCGATCGAGGCCCGCGAAACCGAACTCGCCGAGCGACTGGTTCGCGAACATGCCCTCGACCTCGCCGAACATATCGACAAGAACGTCACCTACCTGGACTGATTGGCCGGGCGGTTTGTTGTTGAAGGTCACGGAACGTCGGCCGGGTGGCCCCATCCTGCGACAGGCTCAGGATGAGGATTTCTCGTTATTACCCAACCACTCGCGCCTCATCCTGAGCCTGTCGAAGGATGTGTCGGGGAGGGCAGTTTCTTCGTTGCCAGACGGTCTTACTAGCCGATCTGCACCCTGATTTCGCCGATGCCTTCCACGCCGCCGGTGATACGGTCGCCGCGTTCGATTGCGCCGACGCCGGCCGGCGTACCGGTCATGATCAGATCGCCCGGCTGCATTTCCCACAGGCCAGACAGATATTCGATAATCTCCGGCACCGACCAGATCAGCTGGTTCAGGTCGCCCTCCTGGCGCAGATCGCCATTGATGGCCAGCCACACACGGCCCGAAGCCGGATGACCGATCTTTGAGGCCGGGCGGATCGCCGAACAGGGCGCCGCATTGTCGAAGGCCTTGCCCGAGTCCCACGGCCGGGCCATTTTCTTCGCCACGCCCTGCAGGTCGCGCCGGGTCAAATCGATACCGACAGCATAGCCATAGACATGATCCAGCGCCTGGGCCGCCGGAATACTCACCCCGGCCTTGCCAATCGCCA
>CAXMQC010000447.1:0-4168 GCA_964195285.1 Akkermansiaceae bacterium | reverse complement strand
TGTATCTGTGCGGGACCGCGGTCCTCATCGCCTCGCTAATCGGTATTCCGATCGGTATTCTTGCCGCGCAGAACCAGCGCACCGGCAAGGTCGTGCAGGTCGTCATCGATACCCTGCAGACACTGCCTTCCTTCGTCTATCTGATGCCCGTCGTGATGCTGTTCCGGGTCGGTGATTTCGCCGCCATGATCGCGGTGGTGGCCTATGCGCTGGCGCCGGCGATCCGTTATACCGCCCACGGCATCCGCCAGATCGACCCGCATCTGGTCGAGGCCGGCGTCGCAGCGGGTTGCACCAGACGCCAGGTACTGTGGAAGATCAAGCTGCCACTGGCCCTGCCGGAGATCATGCTGGGCGTCAACCAGACCATCATGCTGGCCCTGTCGATGCTGGTGATTACAGCCCTGGTCGGCACCCGCGACCTTGGCCAGGAAGTCTATATCGCGCTGACCAAGGCCGATACCGGTCGCGGCATAATCGCCGGCCTGTCGGTGGCCTTTATCGCCATCATCGCCGACCGGCTGATCGCGGCGGGCAGCGGTCGTATGCGCCGGCGCCTTGGGCTGGGTGAGCAAGGGGGCGCGATATGAGCGAACAGGCCAGGGCGTTTGCGGAGAGCCTGTCCTTCTGGAAAGGCAAGGTGAACCCACAGCCGCTGGCGGGCGGCATCACCAACGTCAATTTCGTTGTACAGGACGCCGGTGAAAAATTTGTCGTGCGTGTCGGCGGTGATATTCCGCTGCACCAGGTCATGCGTTTCAACGAGCTGGCGGCCAGCCGCGCCGCGCACGCCGCCGGGGTGTCGCCGGAAGTCGTGTACGCCGAGCCGGGGGCCTTGGTGCTGCGCTATATCGAGGGCAAGACCTTCGCGCCGGAAGACGTCCGCAAGCCGCAGAATCTGGCCGCCATCGTCGACCTGATCCGGCGCGTCCATCGCGACATGCCGAAATTCCTGCGCGGGCCGACATTGATATTCTGGGTATTTCACGTGCTGCGCGATTATGCCGCGACGCTGCGCGATGGCGGCAGCCGCATGGCCCCCGAATTGCCGCGGCTGTTGAAGGCCGCCGATAGTCTGGAGGCTGCGGTCGGGCCGGTCGATCTGGTCTACGGCCATAATGACCTGTTGTCGGCGAATCTGCTCGACGATGGCGAGCGGTTGTGGCTGATCGACTGGGATTACGCAGGCTTCAACAGCCCGCTTTTCGACCTGTCCAATCTTGCCTCGAACAACGAGTTCACCACCGAAATGGAAGACTGGCTGTTGCAGGCTTATTTCGGTGAGCCGCCGGGCGCCAACATGCGCCGGCGCTATGTCGCGATGAAATGCGCGTCGCTGTTGCGCGAGACCATGTGGAGCATGGTGCAGGAAATCCATTCCGACCTGGATTTCGATTTCGTTGCCTACACGACCGAGAACCTGGCGCGTTTCGATAGCGCCCATATCGACTATCAGGCGATGTAGGAGCGGCCAATGGCGGCATTACCAACACGGGCGAGGGCGGTGGTTATCGGCGGCGGAATCGTTGGCTGCTCGACGGCCTATCACCTGGCCGCCGAGGGCTGGACGGACACCGTGCTTGTCGAGTCGGGACAGCTTTCCTGCGGGTCGACCTGGCACGCGGCCGGACTGGTCGGCCAGTTGCGGACCAATGCCAATATCACCCAGCTGCTGGGCCATTCGGTGGCGATCTACGACCGGCTGGAACAGGAAACCGGACAGGCCACCGGCTGGAAGATGAATGGCGGCTTGCGGCTGGCCTGCACGCAGGAGCGCTGGACCGAGGTCAAGCGCCAGGCGACGACGGCGCGCAGCTTTGGCCTGGAAATGGAGCTGCTGAGTCCACAAGAAGCCTTGAAACTCTGGCCGGTCATGGACGTCCATGACGTGGTCGGCGCCGCCTTCCTGCCGACCGACGGCCAGGCCAATCCTTCCGACATTACCCAGGCGCTGGCCAAGGGCGCGCGCGGCCAGGGCGTGACGATCGCCGAGAATACCGAAGTCACCGCCATCGAGACCAAAGACGGCCGGGTCGCCGCGGTGGCAACCGACCAGGGCCGCATCGAATGCGAAATCGTGGTCAATTGCGCCGGCCAGTGGGCCAACGAGATCGGCCAAATGGTCGGGGTGACGGTGCCGCTGGTCTCGGTGCAGCACCAGTATCTGGTGACCGAGCCGATCGACGGCGTGCCGCGCGACCTGCCGACCCTGCGCGACCCGGACCGGCTGACCTATTACAAGGAAGAGGTCGGCGGCCTGGTGATGGGCGGCTACGAGCCGAACCCCATTTCCTGGGCCGAGCACGGCATTCCCGAGAAGTTCCATTTCTCGTTGCTGGATGAAAACTGGGACCATTTCGAACCGATGATGGAACTGGCGCTTGGCCGCGTGCCGGCGCTGGAGACCGCTGGTGTCAAACAGCTCATCAATGGGCCGGAAAGCTTTACCCCCGACGGCAATTTCATTCTTGGCGAGGCGCCTGAATGTGGCGGGTTTTTCGTCGGTGCGGGCTTCAACGCCTTTGGCATCGCGTCCGGCGGCGGGGCCGGCAAGGCGCTGGCCGAATGGATCGTCGGTGGCCAACCGCCCTACGATCTATGGGCCGTCGATATTCGCCGCTTCGGTCTCCCGCATGGCGATATCGAATGGGTCCGCACGCGCACCATGGAAATGTATGGCAAACATTACACCATCGCCTGGCCCTTCGAGGAACATGAGAGCGGCCGGCCGCTGCGCCGCTCGCCACTCTACGACCAGCTTGCCGGCCAGGGTGCCTGCTTCGGCGAAAAACTGGGTTGGGAGCGGCCAAACTGGTTCGCCCCGGCCGGCGTGGCGCCGCGCGACGAATATTCCTTCGGTCGCCAGAACTGGTTCGCCCCTGTCGGCGACGAGCACAGTGCGGTGCGCGAACGGGTTGGCCTGTTCGACCAGACTTCGTTCGCCAAGTTCAAGATGGTGGGACCGGACGCCGAGGCCGCGCTTGGCTGGATCTGCGCCAACAATATCGCCAAGCCGCCAGGCAGCCTGACCTATACCCAGATGCTAAACGCGCATGGCGGCATCGAATGCGACCTTACCGTCGCGCGCCTGGCGCCCGACGAGTTCTACATCGTAACCGGCACCGGTTTCGCGACCCATGATTTTGCCTGGATCAAGGCGAATATCCCCGCCGGGCTCGACGCGCAATTGATCGACGTGACGGCCTCCCATGCCGTGATGTCGTTGATGGGACCGGCCGCTCGCGATGTCCTGTCGGCGGCCGGCCAGGGCGATTTTTCCAACCAGGGGTTTCCGTTCGGCGCAGTCCGGACGGTTCATATCGGCGGTACGCCGGTCAACGCGTTGCGCGTGACCTTTGTCGGCGAGCTGGGCTGGGAGCTGCACATCCCGGTGGAAAGCGCGGCCGATGTCTATGGCGCGTTGATGAAAGCGGGCGCGGCGCACGGCATCGTCAATGCCGGCTACCGCGCCATCGAGAGCCTGCGGCTCGAGAAAGGCTACCGCGCCTGGGGCGTCGATATCGGGCCGGACTATACACCGGTCGAGGCCGGGCTGGGCTGGGCGGTGAAACTGAAATCGAACATCTCGTTTCTGGGCCGCGAGGCGATCCTGACCCAGCGCGAGAACGGCGTGGACAAGATGCTGGCCGGCTTCACGCTGGCGGACAGGGATGTCGTACTGTTGGGCCGCGAGACCATCTACCGCAACGGCGAGCGCGTCGGCTGGCTGTCAAGCGGCGGCTGGGGCTACAGCCTGGAGACCAACATCGGCTATGGCTATGTTCGCAACAAGGCCGGCGTCGACCGCGATTACGTGCTGTCGGGCGATTACGAACTGGAGGTCGCCACCGACCGCGTCCCCTGCGAGGTCTTCATGGAGCCGCTCTACGATCCGAAAATGGAGAGGATCAAAGCGTAACGGCGCATTCAGAATTGATCCATGTCAAAGAACGACGTTCCGCTACATGGCACATTTGATTTCTGGCGATGGTGTTGATGGCCAGTCATAATAATAGGCAGTTCAGGGGGGTTCACCGTAGGTAACAAAACCACCGTTTCCCCTTGTTATGCACCGTCTTAGCGCCCATATTGGTTCAACGTGGTTCACCGTTATTCACTATTCGGTGTTACCAAATGTTACCAAAACGGAGAATAATCATGAAGGCGC
>CAXMQC010000446.1:0-2067 GCA_964195285.1 Akkermansiaceae bacterium | reverse complement strand
TGCTCTGCACATCGCGCGGGATGTTCAGGCTATGCGCCATGATCATCGCCCAGGTCTGTTCCGCCGCCGGGTGCGGCAACAGCTGGGTGCCGCAGACCAGCACGTCCCTTTCCGCCGCCGCCGCCATATCGATGGCGGCGTTGCGCATGCCGGTGGTGACCAGCAGCTTGAGGTTCGGCAAACTGTCGAACATAGCCGCCGGAAAGGGCGTGCGTTCGCGCATGGCGACGATGACCTGGTATCCTTCAAGCACCTTCGCAGCGGCTTCCGGCGAATAGAAAGGCCGGGTAAAACTTTCAAGTTCGACCCGCCCTGCCAGTGGCGCCCAATCGGCCAGCTCCAGCGCTATATTCTGATAATCGTCCAATATTGCAACTTGGGTCATTGAGAATACCTTTGTGAAGCGAATCGTGTCGTACCCTAAATAATTCGTGTCGCCAATGCGAGAGCGGCATATTTGCCGTTTTTCGATAGTCGATCATGCGGAACTGCGGATGGCTTCTGGTTCAGGGCCTACTGATGCCCGCGTTATTTTTTTTGAGGGATTGGATATGGCGGACGACGGCGACGATCTTGATCTGAATTCGCTGACCGACGACGAACTCGTCGAACAGATGTGGGACGACCTCTATGATGGCCTGGCCGACGAGATCGTCCTGGGCGTCAACATCCTGCTCGGCCGCGGCTGGATGCCCTACGACGTGCTGACCAAGGCGCTGGTCGAGGGCATGCGCATCGTCGGCATCGATTTCCGCGACGGCATTCTGTTTGTGCCTGAAGTGCTGATGTCGGCCAATTCCATGAAGGCCGGCATGACGATCCTGCGCCCGCTGTTGGCCGAGACCGGCGCACCGAAGGTCGGCAAGATGGTGATCGGCACGGTCAAGGGCGATATCCATGACATCGGCAAGAACCTGGTCGCCATGATGATGGAAGGCGCCGGCTTCGAGGTAATCAATCTGGGCATCAACAACCCGGTCGAGAATTACCTGGCCGCCATCGAGGAGCACCAGCCGGATATCCTGGGCATGTCGGCCCTGCTAACCACCACTATGCCGTACATGAAGGTAGTTATCGACACGTTGAAGGAAAAAGGCATCCGCGACGATTATATCGTCATGGTCGGCGGCGCGCCGTTGAACGAGGAATTCGCCGAGGCGATCGGCGCCGACGCCTATTGCCGCGACGCCGCGGTGACGGTGGAGATGGCTACGGAACTGATAGCCAGACGCCATAACCGCCCGGCGTCGGACTGACCGGACAGGAACGCCGTGACGACCCCTCCCAAGACCCTGCTGATCGCCTGTGGGGCGCTGGCGCGCGAGATGCTGGCGCTGATCGAGGCCAACCGGTGGGGCCACATGACCTTGGAATGCCTGCCGGCCAAGCTGCATAACCGGCCCGAGAAAATTCCCGATGCCGTGCGCGAGAAGATCACGAAAGCGCGCGGCCGTTTCGAGCATATCTTCGTGGCCTATGCCGATTGCGGCACCGGCGGCCTGCTGGACAAGGTCCTGGCCGAAGAAGGCGTGGAGCGCATCGGCGGGCCCCATTGTTATTCCTTCTATGCCGGTGAGAACGCCTTCGAGACCCTGCATGAGGAGGAGTTGGGCACCCTCTATCTGACCGACTATCTGACCCGCCATTTTGAAACCCTGATCATCAAGGGCATGGGCCTGGACCGTTTTCCACAGCTGATGGACGCCTATTTCGGCAACTACCGCCGTCTCGTCTATCTGGCCCAGACCGAGGATGCGGAACTGGTCGAAAAGGCGAAGGCAGCGGCGGCGAGATTGGGGCTGGACTACGAATACCGCCAGACAGGCTATGGCGAGCTGACCGATTTCATGACCCGCGCGGCGGGGGAATAATGGGAAACATAGAAAAATGGCTGATCTGATCGTCGTCTATTGGCGGGACATTCCGGCCCAGGTGATCGCCAAGGCGGGGCGGCGCAACCAGGTGAAAATCGAGTTGGACCCGCGCTTCGCCAAGGCCATCGACATCGCCGCCATGAAGGGCGGCGCCCGCGACGACGACGCCTACCTCGCCGACTGGCGCAAGGCC
>CAXMQC010000445.1:0-2768 GCA_964195285.1 Akkermansiaceae bacterium | reverse complement strand
CGCCGCCGTTGCATTCCTCGTCGTCGCCGTCATCCTGGTTGCAATGCACCACGACCTCGTCGCCGACCTTCCAGCGCTTCACCTTAGATCCCACGGCCCAGACGATGCCGGCGGCATCCGACCCGGCGATATGATAGTCTGCCTTGTGCACGTCGAAGACCGAGATCGGCTCGCCCAGCGCGGCCCAGACGCCGTTGTAATTGACCCCGGCCGACATCACCATGACCAGCACTTCTTGGCTGTCGATCGCCGGCACATCGACGACTTCGACCCGCATCGCGTCCTCGGGCTCGCCATGGCGTTCGCGCCGGATCGCCCAGGCGTGCATCTGTTTCGGCACATGCCCCAGCGGCGGGATCTCGCCGATCTCGTAGAGATCCTTTTTCGGCAGGTTGGCGGTGATGTCGATCACTTCGGCTGGTTCATTCATCGGTCTGGTTCCACGGGATTGCGTTAATCTGGAGTCCACGCTACAGGAGATTTTTGCATTGCACAATAAGACAGTTTGTTTCAGATTAGGCGTGAGCAGTGACAGATTATGACAATTTTTGTCCTGGCGATGGGACCAGAACGGGAAAATTAGAGGAGACAGAGCGGTGGGCAAAAACAAGCAAAACCGCGCTTCACGGGACGGCAAGACGGGCAACGGGGCGGTCCACCGCGACCGGCCCTGGCTGATCCGCACCTATTCGGGCCACAGCTCGGCCAAGACATCCAATTTGCTGTACCGCACAAATCTCGAGCGTGGGCAGACGGGCTTGTCCATCGCCTTCGACCTGCCGACCCAAACCGCCTATGACTGCGACCATCCGCTGGCCCGCGGCGAGGTCGGCAAGGTCGGCGTGCCGATCTCCCATCTCGGCGATATGGAAGCGCTGTTCGACGGCATCCCTTGTCAGCGCATGAATACCTCGATGACGATCAACGCGCCGGCGGCCTGGCTGCTGGCGCTCTATATCGCGGCGGCCGAACGCCAGGGCACGGCGCGCGCCGACCTCGCCGGCACCACCCAGAACGATATCGTCAAGGAATATCTGTCGCGCGGGACCCATATCTTCCCGCCGCGCGCCGGCCTGAAGTTGACCGAGGACGTGGTTGCCTTTACCTGCCGCGAGGTTCCGAAATGGAACCCGACCAATGTCTGCTCGTACCATCTCCAGGAAGCCGGCGCGACGCCGGCGCAGGAACTGGCCTATGCGCTGGCCACCGCGATCGCCCTGCTGGATGGCCTGCGTGATGGCGGTCAGGTCGATGCCGGCCTGTTTCCCCAGGCGGTCGGGCGGATCAGCTTTTTCGTCAATGCGGGCATTCGCTTCATCACCGAAATGTGCAAGATGCGCGCCTTCGCCGAGCTGTGGGACGAGCTCTGCCGCGAGCGCTATGGCATCGAGGACGAGAAGCTGCGGCGCTTCCGCTACGGGGTGCAGGTGAACTCCCTGGGCCTTACCGAGCAACAGCCGGAAAACAACGTCTACCGCATCCTCCTGGAAATGCTGGCGGTGGTGCTGTCGAAGAATGCGCGGGCTCGCGCGGTGCAGCTGCCGACCTGGAACGAGGCCCTGGGCCTGCCGCGCCCGTGGGACCAGCAATGGAGCCTGCGCCTGCAGCAGATCGTCGTCCACGAGACCGACCTCCTGGAATATGGCGACCTGTTCGACGGCTCACCGGTGGTCGAGGCCCGGGTCGAGGCGCTGAAGGATGAGGTCCGCGCCGAACTGGCCGTCATCGAGGCGATGGGCGGTGCCATCCCGGCCGTCGAGTCCGGCTATATGAAGGAACAGCTGGTCGCCTCGAACGCGCGCCGCCTCGCCGCCATCGAATCCGGCGAACAGGTCGTGGTCGGCGTGAACAGTTTTACCGAGGGTGCGGAATCACCGCTGACCGCGGGCGAGGCGACGGTGATGACCGTCGATCATACGGCCGAGGACGAGCAGATCCGCGGCCTCGCCGACTGGCGCAAGTCCCGTGACGGCGCGGCCGCGAGTGCGGCGCTGGCCGGACTGACAAGGGCCGCGGGCGCCGGTGAAAACATCATGGAGGCCTCGATCGCCTGCGCCCATGCGGGTGTGACCACCGGCGAGTGGGGCGATGCTCTGCGCGGCGTATTCGGTGAATACCGCGCGCCGACCGGCATCGACGCGGGCGCCGGCGCGGCGGACGCGGACTCGCTGGCGCGCTTGCGCGAGCGGGTGGCGGGCCTGTCGGACAAATTGGGCCGGGCCGTGACCATGGTGGTCGGCAAGCCGGGCCTGGACGGGCATTCAAACGGCGCCGAGCAAATCGCTCTGCGGGCGCGCGACGCCGGAATCGATGCGGTCTATGAGGGCATTCGCCTGACGCCCGGCGAGATCGTGGCGGCCGCGAAGGAAAATGATGCCCATGTCGTCGGCCTGTCGATCCTCTCGGGCAGCCATGTCGAGCTGGTGCGCGAGGTGGTCCGGCTGCTGGGCGAGGCGGGCATGGGCGATGTGCCGGTCGTGGTCGGCGGCATCATCCCCGCGGCCGACGAAGGCGCGCTGGGCAATATGGGCGTGGCGCGCATCTATACGCCCAAGGATTACGACCTGAACCGCATCCTCGGCGAGGTTCTGGATTTGCTGGAATAAAGCCGTCAGCCGATAGCCGACGGCTAAGACCTACTTGTCCCGTTTCTTCGGCTTCGTCGGCTTGGCGCGGCCGCGGCGCGGCTTGTCGGCCCGCTGGGGCCTGGTGGGGCCGGCCGCCGGGGCTGGCGCCGGTGCGGGGAATTGCAGGATTTTCTCGTCGTC
>CAXMQC010000444.1:0-2642 GCA_964195285.1 Akkermansiaceae bacterium | reverse complement strand
CGCAAGAGCAAGGAGCGATACCGCGCCACGACGGGCGACATCGTTGCGGGCCTGCCAATTGTTGTCTTGATCAACCACGGCTCAGCCTCGGCCGCCGAAATAGTCGCCGGCGCGCTGAAGGACCATGACCGCGCTGTTCTCGTCGGCAGCCGCAGTTACGGGAAGGGTTCCGTCCAGACCGTTATCCCGATGGGTCGGGGCACGGCGATGAAACTGACGACCGCACAGTATTTCCGGCCCCTCGGCGGTTCCGTCAACGGCGGCATCCAGCCGGATGTCGAGGCCGAGGACGATGTCGATACTGAAATGGACGAGGGCCTCGTTCGCGCCATCGCCGAGCTGGGCCGTATGGCGAGTCTTTAGAGCCTTTTCCGGTTATTTGGAACCGCTCTAAGGCCGCTCTCAGGCCAATCGCTTGCCCTCGGGCAAATCCGCAAGACTGGTCTCGATTGTCTCCTTGTTGGGCAGGCTGTTCTGCGCTCCCGCTATTCGACAAGCCTGCCCGGCGCCGGCCGAGGCGCGGCAGAGCGCGTCGTAGAGTTCGTATCCGTTGTCCAGCGCCGCCGCCAAGCCGCCACAGAATGCATCGCCTGCCGCCGTCGTGTCGATCGGCGCTATCGGCAGCGCCGGAATCGAATAACCACTGTCCGGACCGAAGGCGAGTGCCCCCGCGCCGCCCAAGGTCACAATGCAATTCAGCCCGTATCGTTGCGCCAGCAGTCGTGGCACCCGGGTTGGCTGGTCCTCGTCAAGGCCCAGTTCGCCGGCCAGCGTCGCCGCTTCGATCTCGTTGGTCACCAGATAATCGATCGACCGCAGGACGGTCTCGGGCACCATGCCGGCCGGGGCCATATTGAGCAGCACCCGTGCGCCGGCGGCCTTGGCTCGTTCGATGATCGCCCAGTTTTCCGCTACCGGCACCTCCATTTGCAGGGACACCAGCGTATCCGGACCCAATACCGCATCGGGGACCTGGCTTGCGCGCGTATCCAGATTGGCGCCGCTCGCCACGACGATTGAGTTTTCGCCGCCGGCATCGACCCAGATCGACGCCGCGCCAGTAGGCCGTTTCGAGGTCGCCACCCCGTCAAGCCCGACACCGGCTTCGCGCAGCAATGTCAGCGCGTCGTCGGCAAAGCTGTCCGGGCCGACCTGGCCGAAGAGAAAAGTGGATGCGCCGGCGCGCGCCGCAGCCACGGCGGTATTGGCGCCCTTGCCGCCGGGATACAGGTTGTAGACGTCCGACAGGACTGTTTGCCCCGGCCGCGGCAGCCTGTCCACCTTGATGACGACGTCGATATTGATCGAGCCTAAAACAACGATCACGGTCTCCCAATCCCTCCCGTCGCGGTTCGCTCATACCAGGGAAACCTGGTATCAGTGGGACAATAGCACCGGTACCGTCATATGCTCCAGTAAGTGGCGTGTCGCGCCGCCCAAAACCAGCTCGCGCATGCGCGAATGGCCGTAGGCGCCCATCACCACCAGGTCGGCGCCGTTGTCGGCAACCTGATTCAGCAGCACGTCGCCGACGTCGATGTCAAGGCCCGTGGTCTTGCTGGCGCCGGCCTTCAGGCCGTGGCGCGCCAAATGTTTGGCTATATCCGCACCCGGTATGTCACCGATACCATGGGGTTCCACGGCAAATACTTCGATATTGTCGGCGCTTTCCAGAATCGGCATCGCGTCGGATACCGCCCGTGCGGCCTCGCGGCTGGCGTTCCAGGCAATCAATATATTTCGGCCGATTTCCGGCGGCGCGCCGATATAGGGGATGACCAGAATCGGCCGGCCACTGGCCATTATCAGGTCGTCGACAAGGTCCTCGCCACCGCCCGCGACCTCGGACCGGCTTTGCGAAATTACCGTCAGATCGGCATATCGGCTGCGCAGCGACAACGACTCAAGTGGCCGGCCGCTGGTCACCGACCATCCGCTTTTGTCGGTCAGCCCAGCCGCCTTGACGGCGTCGTCGAAAATCTTGCGCGCCCGGTCCGATTCCTCCTGGCGTTGTTGCTTGAGGACTTCCAGCGCGGAGGCAGGTATTTCAACGCCCGCGAACCCCGGGATTTCCGGCGGCCGGTTGACGGCCAACCCGCTCAGATGCGCATCGTGGCGCACCGCGAGCGAACATGCGGCCGCCACCGTGCTGGCGGCTTGCGCGGAATCGTCGACATAAACCAGGATATCCTTTAGCGGCATTTTAAATCCCCGTGACAAATTACGATTGCTCGAGCAGAACTCTCGTGCATTTGGGCCACCGCGTCATTGATGTCCGTCAATATACCGCGTTCGAAAGTTACGATTCGTCGATGCGACCTTCCGCAACGGCGTGGCAGGCGACAAGCTGGCCGCCGGCAGGGGTGCTTTCCGGAAACTCGGCGCGACAACGGTCGTTGGCGTAGGCACAACGCGGATGGAAGGCGCAGCCCGGCGGCGGGTCGATGGGTGACGGCAGTTCGCCAACCAGCTTGATTCGCTGGCCGCGCCGCTGCGGGTCGGCGATCGGGGTGCTGGACAGCAGCGCGCGCGTATAGGGGTGCTTGGGTGAGGAAAAAATGGCTTCCCGTGTCCCCTGTTCCACCGCGCGTCCCAGATACATCACCATGACCTCGTCGGCGAAGTGGCGCACGACGCTGAGG
>CAXMQC010000443.1:0-5056 GCA_964195285.1 Akkermansiaceae bacterium | reverse complement strand
GCATGGTCGAAGAACAATGTGCGCTCCAGCGCCGTGTAATAACCCGAAATCATCGGGAAGCAATTGAGGCTGAGGATATCGCCTTTTTCGATCTTCCGCGTGGTCACCGGGTTATGCGCGCCGTCGGTATTCAGGCCGGATTGAAACCAGGTCCAGCTATCCATGAGGTCGGACTGCGGATAGGTCCCGGCGATTTCACGCACCATGGCCCGCGTGGAATGCAGCGCGACCTCATGCTCGGGCGCGCCCTCGACGATCGCCTCGACGCAGGCCGCGCCGCCGATATCGGCAACTCGCGCGCCGTTGCGGATGACGGCCAGTTCCTCGGCTGTCTTGATCATGCGCAGGCGCATCGTCGCCTGGCCGACATCGACGATCTCGGCGCCGGGCAGCGCGGCGCCCAGCTTGCCCTGCGCATCCAGATTCATATGGTCGAATTCGACGCCGACCCGCGTCGCGGCGCCGACCGCCTGTTTGACCGCGCGGAAGTAATTGTCGCGCTGCCAGTCCGTATAGGTAATCGTATCGCCGTAACCGCGCCGCCAGGGTTGGCCGTAATCGATATTGGCGACGATCGCGACCGATTTGTCCGGCGTCACCACCAGACCATAGGGCCGGCCGAAGGAGCAATAGACGAAGTCGTTGAAATAATTGATGTTATGGTAGGAGGTGAACAGCACCGCGGCGATACCGGCGTCGGCCATAAGGGCGCGCAATCGGGCCAGCCGGCCCTCGATTTCGGCATCGGAAAAAACGCGCGGCGCCTTGGCCCCGTTGTGGATGGCGATGACGTTTTGAAGTTCCGTTGGTGCAGCCATGGCCGGCCTCCCTGCAATGCGGTGATTTCCGGCTCTCGTACCATCACCGCCGGGCAAGTCGCAAATTTATTCTTCTTATCCTTGCGGGTCCAAAATCCGCTTTGTCCGCAGCCTGCCCGCAGGATTGCGGCTGCGTCTTTTACTTCGCAGACGCGCGTGATAGACCGGGGCAGTTTCCAGTGGAGTGAAGGGGTGTTCCCGTGTACCGCGAAAATCAACTCAAACAACGCTTGCTGGCCGGCGAACGGTGTTTCGGCTGCTGGCTGCATCTGTGCAGCCCGATCGCCGCCGAAGTCCTGGCGCTGGCCGGTTATGACGCGTTGATCACCGACCACGAACATGGTTTCGGCGACCTCGGCGGCGCCGTCGGGATCATGCAGGCGATGTCGGCGACGCCGGCCTCGCCGATCCTGCGGGTGCCCTGGAACGACCCGGTTTTATTGAAGCGTGTGCTCGACATCGGCCCCGAAGGGGTAATGATCCCCAGCGTCAATTCAGTGGACAACGCCAGGGCCGCGGTGGCGGCCTGCCGCTTTCCGCCCGAAGGCGTACGCGGCGCCGCCTACGGGCTGGTGCGCGCCTCCGACTACGGGATGGCCTCACAAGACTATGCCGACAATGGTCAGGACAACCTGCTGATCATCTGCCAGATCGAAACGGCGGAGGCGGTCGACGCGGTCCCCGAGATTGCGGCGGTCGACGGTGTCGATATGCTGTTCATCGGGCCGATCGACCTGTCGGGCAGCATCGGCAAGCTGGGACAGTTCGACGACCCCGAGGTCATCGCGCTCCGGCAACGGGCGGAGGACGCGATCAAGGCCACCGGCAAACTGCTGGGCGGGCTTGCGGTGCCCAGCCTTGGCATCGCGGACATGGTGTCAAGCGGCTACCACATGGTCACGGCGTCGAGCGACGTTACCCTGCTGCGAGACGCCGCCGTGGCTGAACTGGAAGAAATGCGGGGCAGCTGACCGGTGATCTTGCCTCCTTCGTCGATTTCTGCACTTTATAGCGCTTGATAACGATAACCGAAGAGAGCACATGTCCCCAGATTTATGGATCGCATTCGCGTTAACCAGCGCCGCTATCCTGGCCGTGCCGGGCCCAACCGTCTTGCTTGTAATAAGCTATGCGCTGGCCAATGGCCGGGGCTCTGGACTCGTGACCGTGCCCGGTGTAACGCTTGGCGACTTCATTGCCATGACGGCCTCTATGCTGGGTGCGGGCGCCATTCTGGCCCTGTCGGCGACGCTCTTTACCGTCCTCAAACTCGTCGGCGCCGCCTATCTGATCTGGCTGGGCGTGCAGTTGTGGCGCGCCGATCCCTCCCCCGAATCGCCGGGCCAGACAGCAAGATCGGCCAGTGCGCGGCGAATGTTCTGGAATTCCTGTCTGGTGACCGCGCTGAACCCGAAGAGCATCATTTTCTTCGTGGCCTTCGTACCGCAGTTCATCGATCCGGCGCGGCCCCTGCTTCTGCAGTTCGCAATTCTTGAAGCCACGTTCCTTGTTCTCGCGGCGGCGAATGTGGCGGTATGGGCAAGCCTCGCCGGGAGTCTCCAGGCCGAGTTCCGCCGACCGTCAACGGTTCGGCTTTTCAGCAGGGTGGGGGGAAGCTTCCTGATCGGCGCCGGCCTGCTGGCCGCCTCCAGAAGGGTAAACTGAATTCTCGTTGAACCGGGGGAGATCGCCTCATGCCGGACATCATCCTGCATCACTATCCGCAGTCGCCGGTATCGGAAAAAATCCGCGTCGTGCTGGGCATTAATACCAATGCTCGCTGACTGGCGATTGTGCAACGTCGGAGACCCTTCCCACGCCAATGTGATCCACCTTATTATTTGCACCAAATTTGTGGAGCAGTGGACGATTGATGCAGATCAATGCGCCACCGCGGCCGTTCGTCCAGGATCCCAGGGTACAGACCGGACCGGAGATTGGACTCTGGCCGGCGCATGGATCGAGGAGATCGGAAAATGTGTTCATTCAGTAAAGTTCTCGGGGCCGCGGCATTCTCCGTCGCCCTGATCGGGCAAGCCTATGCCGCCGGCGTCGACACTCTGCCGCGCGTCAGCCAAGTGCTTGTTGCACCGCCATTCGTGCCGGCCCATGAGCAGGTCGCGACAGCGGGGCCGAAAATCGTCGAGGTGCGCATGGTCATCGAGGAAAAACCCATGGAGGTCGATGACGACGGGACCGTGATCCACGCCATGACCTATAACGGCTGGGTGCCGGGCCCGCTGATCATCGTGCATGAAGGCGACTACGTTGAGCTGACCCTGGTTAATCCCGATACCAATTTATTAGAGCACAATATCGATTTCCACGCCGCCACCGGCGCCATGGGCGGCGGCGGGCTAACCCATGTCATGCCCGGCGAAGAGGTCGTTCTGCGCTGGAAGGCGACGAAAACCGGCGTCTTCGTCTATCACTGCGCGCCGGGCGGTTCCATGATCCCCTTGCATGTCGTCTCGGGCATGAACGGCGCCGTTATGGTGTTGCCGCGCGACGGGCTAACCGACGGTGACGGCAAGCGCCTCACTTACGACCGCGCCTATTATATTGGCGAACAGGACTATTACGCGCCGCGGGGCGAGGATGGTGAGTTCAAGGAATTCGCCGATGTCGGCGAGGCCATGGCCGACACCCTGGAAGTGATGCGTAAGCTCACCCCCAGCCATGTCGTGTTCAACGGCAAGGTCGGCGCGCTGACCGGTGACGCTGCAATGACCGCGAAAGTCGGGGAAACCGTCCTGTTCATCCATTCACAGGCCAACCGGGACACCCGCCCGCATCTGATCGGCGGCCACGGTGAATATGTCTGGGAGACCGGCTCGTTCAGCGATCCGCCTGCGACTAATCTTGAGACCTGGTTCATCCGGGGCGGTTCCGCCGGGGCGGCAATTTATACCTTCAAACAGCCCGGCCTTTATGCCTATGTGAACCACAATCTGATCGAGGCGATCGAACTCGGCGCGACGGCCCATGTCAATGTCGAAGGCGAATGGAACGACGATCTGATGACGCAAGTGAAGGCACCGGCGGAAATGTCGACCGTCACGCATTAGAACAGTCAAAGAGGGACCGAATATGGCGGGGCCTTCTGGTCCCGCCTCTTTTTTTGTCAGGGCTGTGGTATAGATCGCGAAACGGGAACGAGGGAGATGCCGCACATGGCCGAGATCATCCTGCATCACTATCCTCAATCGCCGGTATCGGAAAAAATCCGCGTCGTGCTGGGCATCAAGGGGTTGGACTGGCGCTCGGTCGAAATACCGCGCCTGCCACCCAAACCGGACCTGATGCCGTTGACCGGCGGTTACCGGATGACCCCGGTAATGCAGATCGGCGCCGACATATTCTGCGACAGCCTGTGCATCGCGCGCGCCATCCAGGAACGGTTCCCCGAACCGACGCTTTATCCCGGCGGCGGCGACGGCATGGTGTGGGGCGTGTCGCGCTGGACCGACGGCCTGTTCTTCCAGACAGCCCTGGAAGTGGTGTTCGGCGCCGAACACCGGAACATGCCACCGGAATTCATCGCCGACCGCGGCCAGCTCTATTTCGGCGGCGACGGGACCATGGAGCAACTGCAGTCGGATCTCGCCAACAGCATTGCACGGCTGCGCACCCAGTTCGGCTGGGTCGAGGAACGGCTCGCCACCGGCCGCGACTTCATGCTGGGCGGCGCGCCGGGCATGCCCGATGCGCTGGTTTATTATGTGACCTGGTTCGTCCGCGGGCGCTGGAGCGGCGGGCCGGATTTGCTGGCGCAATTCCCCAGTCTTTGCGCCTGGGAGGATCGGGTCAGGGCGATCGGCCACGGCACTCCGAAAAACATCACATCCGGCGAGGCGCTGGAGATCGCCCGCGGCCACGATCCCGCGACGGCCGAAACCCCGGACCCCGGGGATCCGCGCGGCCTGAAGCCCGGTGACGCGGTGGGGGTGACACCCGAGACCGGCGGCACGACGGTGCCAGGCAGCATCCTGAGCCTGCGCCGCAACGAGATCGCCATTACCCGCGAAGACGAGAGGGTCGGCCGCGTGGCGATCCACTTTCCGACCATCGGATACCGCGTCGAGAAGGTCTGAGGGGCGGCGGCGCGATATGAACCTTCCCCTCATCAAGGCGATCGTTATTTTGCCGGGCACTGCCCTGGTCTATGTTCCATTGACGGTCGTCTGGTTCACGGGTGATACGGCTTACGCGGCGGAATTGCCGGGGGCATCGGTGTT
>CAXMQC010000442.1:0-3447 GCA_964195285.1 Akkermansiaceae bacterium | reverse complement strand
CTTGAACTGCTCCGCCTGGAAGGGCTGATCGAGGCCGCCGATGGCACGGCCGCCACCGATAACCTGCCCGACGAGGCCTTGTTGCGAATAACCGAAGAAGGCCAAGTAGCTTTCCAGGCGTTGATGACTTCCAACGTACGGGGGTTGGCCAACGACCTCAGCCGCCTGGTGGTTGCGCTGAAAATGCGTTTCTTGCCGCTGTTGCCGGATGAAGACCGCCATGAACAGGCGGAATTTCTTGCCGAGGCCTGCGAGACGGAACTCGCCCGGCTGCGGGATCTGCGCGGCAGTTACGGCAACGGCCTGCTGGCCGCATGGCTGGATCGCGAAATCACCGAGGCCACCGAACGCCGGGACTGGTTCACCGCCCTGGACGGCCGCGTCTGACAGTTTGAATTTTTTCTCGGCGCCGTTACCGCGCACGCGGAAAAACTTCAATAAACGTGCTGGCCGCCGGTTACGAAGATCTCTGTCCCGGTCACATAGCCGAAATCCGACGAAACAAGCTGGTAGACACAGCCCGCCACCTCTTCCGCGGTGCCCATGCGGTGCATCGGGATGCGGTTGATCAGCGGCTCGTATTCGTCGCCGATCATCTCGGTTTCGATCTCGCCCGGCGCGACCGCGTTGACCCGCACGCCAAGCTGCGCGAATTCCACCGCCATCTCGCGGGTCAGCGCCGACAGGGCCGCCTTCGAGGTCGAATAGGCCGATCCCGCGAAGGGGTGGATGAAATGGCCGGCGATCGAGGTGATATTGACGATCGCCGCCCCGCCGTCCTTGGCGCCGCGGCTCAACGCCGTCGCGAAACCCCGGCTCAACATCAGCGGTGCGAACAAATTGAGGTCGAAAACGTTGCGCCAGCCTTCGATCGGCCCGTTCAGACAGCCCAGCCGCTCCTTGATCGGTGTCTTGGGCGACACCGCGGCGTTGTTGACCAGCGCATGCAGCGGTGCGCCGTCAAGCGCTTCGTTGGCCTCGCGCACAAAATTCTCTACCGACGCCATATCGGCCAGGTCGGTAGGGATGTGGTGGGTCCAGTTCGGGTCGCGCTTGCAGGCCTCGGGCACTTCCTCGCGGCTGCAGGTGATGATGCGCCAGTTTTCCGATGAAAACCGCATCACCGCGGCGTGGCCGATGCCCCGGCTTGCGCCTGTCAGGACCACTGCCTTTCGTTGTTCTTCGCTCATAAGCGCGAGTCTATCTGAAATGGCGCCACGCGCCAGCCGGAAATTTTACGCATTAGTGTTTTAGCGGCACCGGCCCGGTGCCGGTTCCACGCAGGTGGGAAAGTTTGCCACACACAAGCGGGGAAACATCAGTGCGCCATCAGCACCGGCATGTCGGCGGCAGCCAGGACCTCGTAGGTAACGCCGCCAAATACCAGTTCGCGCAGGCGGCTGTGGGTATAGGCACCCATCGCCATCAGGTCGGCGCCGGCCCCCCCGGCGGTAGCCAGTAATGTCGCCGACATGGCATCAGCGCCGGACTGCGGATTGCGGATCTGAGAATTCACACCGTGGCTGGCCAGATAGCCGGCCAGGGCATCCGACGTTGCCTCGGGCGGGCAGGGATCGTCGACAGTCACGATCGTTACGTTCTCGGCCGCCTTCAGGAAGGGCATGGCGGCGGTCACCGCACGCGCGGCCTCCAGCCCGCCGTTCCAGGCGACGGCGACATGGGCGCCAACCGTTTCCGGCGCGCCCGCGGGCGCCACCAACAGCGGCGAACCGCTATCCATCAGGGCGGCCTCCAGGGTTTCGGTGATCGTGGTGACCGCGTTTTCGCCTTCGGCGCGCGCGATGACCACCACGTCGGCCACACGGCCGCGCCGCGCCACGCAGGCGTCAGGCCGGCCGGTATTTTCCATCCAAGTGCAGTTCGGCCCCTCCGTCGACGAGTCGCCCGTCGACAGACCGCTTTTTGCGCACCAGTCATTGAAGGTCTGGCGTACCCTTTGCGCCCGCTCGTCGGCCTGTTGTTCGGCGCTGGCGATCATCTCTTCGATCAGGGCGCCTGACATGCCTTCGCCGATATAGGGGATCATGGTTCGCGGGTCGGCGCGGATATGCATGACATCGAGATGGGCCGAAAATTTCAGCGCCACGGCCAACGCCGTAGCCAATGCCGCTTCGTCCGACGGCACGCCGAACAGCGGTGCCAGAATGACCTTGATCGCCATATCTTTGTCCTCCCGATTCGGGTTTAATTGTTCCGCCAGTTCCGATTATAGCCTATCCATCCGGGCTCGTAATGACTTGCATCAAACCATCTCGATAAGACGTTCCACAACCTCATCAGCGGCGCCGGAGGCATCGATGCGGGACCAGCCCATCGGCCCCTTCTCGCGGGTGGGATGCGCACGCAGGAATTCGACCGTCGCGTCCGAGGCATCGTCTCGCCGCCCCGCGACCCGTTCGATGCGGATTTCCACCGGTGCGTCGATCCAGACGCCGTGGAAAGGTAACCCGGCCTCTCGCGCCGCCTGTTCCAGCGCATCGCGCTCGGCCGGGTCGGCGTAAACCGCATCCGCGATGACGGTCATGCCGGCGGCAAGGGCTGTTACGGCCTCTGCTATAAGCTGGTGGTAGATGCGCGCCGTCGTATCCCGGCCGTAGGCTTCTTGAGGCAGCGGGTCCTCCATGGGATATCCGAACAGCCGTTTGCGGATCACGTCGCTGCGCAAAATCAGGGCGCCCGGGGGGCCGTTCAGCCGGGGCGCCATGGCGCCAGCGATCGTCGATTTTCCACTACCCGATTCACCACCGATGCCGATTAGCGTTAGCGTGCGCGGGGCCAGGAACGCCGTCGCCAGCGATAGATAGTCCCGGGCCGCGGCCCGCATGTCATTCGCCATTGTTTCGTCGCACTGTACCAATGCCCCGCTGGCCTCCACCTTGGCGCGGATCGCCGCCCGGCAGGACAGGAACAGCGGCAACGGCGTCAGCCCGCCCAGATCGCCGGTCCGCTGCAAATAGCGGTTGAAGGCCAGATTAGCGAAATCCCGGTGCCCGCGATGCTCCAGATCCATCAACAGGAAGGCGAGGTCGTACAGCATGTCTGTGCAAGCCAGTTTCTCGTCGAATTCCAGGCAGTCGAACAGCGTCGACCGGCCTTTCCACAGCAAGATATTTCGCAAGTGCAGATCGCCATGGCAGTGACGCACGAAACCCGACTCTCGCCGTTCATCCAGCACGGCCGCGCATTTGGCCAACGCGTCGTCCGACAAATGTTTCAGCGCGTTGACGGCGACTTCTCCAAAGGTTTCGGGCTTCGCCGCCAATTCCGCGATATTGTCGTCGACGATCCAGCGGATGGCGTCGGCGCCACCGAAATTGGTGCGTTGCGCGGCGAGGCCATGAAATTTGGCGATTTCGTCAGCCAGTTCCGTGATGTGGTCCGCGGTCAGCGCGCCACGTTCCGCCATGCGGTAGAACAGCAGATCCT
>CAXMQC010000441.1:0-4887 GCA_964195285.1 Akkermansiaceae bacterium | reverse complement strand
GGCGGTGCAATGATATTTGTCTCCACCAGCTATATCGCCTGGCGCGAGCATCAGCTTCGCAAGGTTGTGGAACCCGTGCCTGCCCCGCTAACCCCGGGCGGTTAGCGGCGTGACGCAAGCAATTCCGATTGATGTCCACCTGGCAGCGTGGCTTTACCTGTCGCGTGCCGCATCAAGGCAAAGCCGGGTAATGGAGATAACCAGCAACAGTGCGGCCCAGCTGTAGGCCGAGCCGATGGTGGCGCGAATCGCTTCGGCCAGCGCTGGAAAATGCAGCGGCAGTATTTTGAAAACCCAGAACAGCGCCGGCATCGGGACGGCCATGACGGCGGCCGCGATGGCGACGCCCTTGTTCCAGCGCATCCGCAACAGGGCTGGCAAAAGCAGCAGCAGGTAATGCATCCAGGCCACGGGTGATACCAGGACCGCCACCCCGATGGCGATGGCGCTTGTCTCCGTCACCGAAAGCCGCGCGCCCCACAGCCGGCGGATCGCCCAGGCCAGCACCATACCCGCCAGTGCGAGGCCCAGCAGGTGCGAGCCGGCGCGCACGCCAATCGCCATGACCGTCGCGTTGGCAAAGTAACCGGATCGGCCGCCCAGATCGCCGCTCAGCATCTCGAACCACTGGACATAGACGCCGGCGCCGAAGACCGGTAGCGGCAGCAGACTGGCGGCCACGAAGGCCAGGCCGGCAGCAACCCCCATCCGTCGGTGGCCGGCAATGAACAGCAGCACCGGCCAGACCAGCAGGTTGGGCTTCAGCGCCGCCAGACAGCCGATCACGATAGCGGCGGCGAGTGACCTGTCGCGCTCCACCAGATGCCAGACGGCGGCGGCCGCGATCATCATCGGCAAATAGACCTGTCCCATCCTGATGCCGTCCCAGAATGCCGGCAGCGCCAGCGCCCAGGCGCCCAGCAGCATCGCATTGGGCCGCGGATGGCGGTACAGGGTGAAGCCCACGAAACCGGCATAGGCGGCAAGACCGAGCCACCATTGAACCTTGATCATGGCCCAGGGGTCGACCCAGGCCAGCGGCGCGAACAGCAGCAACGAGAAAGGCGGATTCAGGTTGGGATGGTAGGTATCGGTGCCAGGCAGATTAAATGTTTCGGGATAAACAGCATAGGGATTCAACCCTTCCAGCGCCGCCTTGCCCGAAGCCCAGAACGATCCGAAATCGTAAAGCCGCGCGCCCTGTTGACCGAACCAGAAATAAAACAGCACCAGCGTGCCGAGCACCACCGCGAGGGCAATGCGGGTCAATTGCTCGACCTGGAAGCGCTGGTCGAGCGAGGCGATGAGTAGCCTGCCGTTCATAGGCCATAGTTGTACCGAATCAGGCGTTTAAGCGGGGTTAACCCGGGTTTCCCTACCAGTTCTCGCCGAACGGCCGCGCCTCGACCTCGAAGGACCAGGCGGAACGGCTTTGGCGTGTCGTCTGCCATACGGTTTCGGCAATATCCGCGGGCTGAAGGAAGAATTCGGTGGGCTTGTCGGGCATGCGCGCCCGCGTTCGCTCCAGATCGACCGACCCGTCGATGATGAGCAATGAAACATGGATACCGGCCGGCCAGAGGTGGCGCGCCATCGATTCGGCCAGGCTGCGTTGTGCCGCCTTGCCGGCCGCAAAGGCCGCGAAATTCGGCCCGCCCCGGCGCGAGGCGGTGGCGCCGACCATCACGATATTGCCCTGACCGGCGGCTTTCATCGCCGGGATCACTTGCTGCGAGGCGACAAAAGCGCCGTGGGCGTTGATACGCCAGCTGATCTCGAAATCCGCCGCCGTGACCTCCTCAACCGAGCCCCATATGCCGGAACCGGCGTTGTAGACCAGGGTCTCGACCTCGCCCATTTGATCGCGGATTTCCGCAAAGCATCGCTCGATATCGCCCGCATCCGCCGCATCGCAGCGGTAAGCGCGCGCGTCCGGCAACTCGCCGGCCAGCGGGTCGATGACATCCCCGCGCCGCGCCATCAGGGCGACCGCGTAGCCCCCTTCGGAAAATCGCCGCGCAAAAGCTTCGCCGTTGCCTGGGCCGACGCCGAGAACGGCGCATACTGGTTTGGACATGGTTATAGCTCCCTTGTTCCCTGTCCCAGCGAAGCTAGCACACCCGAAACACCGACAGGAATTAGCTCGCCGGATAGTGAGGTTTAATCGGTGCCCGCAAGCAACGCATCGAGCAATGGCGCCGCCGGAACGCCGGGCCCGGTTGCCGCTATGAGTTCGCGAGTATTGACGATTCTCTCCGGCCCGAGAACCGGACCGGCCAAAGTCTCGAACTTCGCGGCCAGTTGTTCATCGGACAGTGGATTCTCGGGATCGCCGGCGGCCGCCAGAATATCGGATTCGAGTACCCGCCCATCCGATAGACCGATCGTCACCCGGGCCACCCGCTCGTCCGGGAAACGGGCGCTCATGGCCTCGTCTTCCACCAACTCGATGGCGTGACTGAGTTTCAGTACGGCGTCGTCGGTCAGGCCGGCGCCGTCGATCTGCGCCATGCCAACCTCGCCATAAAGGATTGCGGCGGCCAGCGGGAAGGGCAGCGAATATTGCGCCTGGTCGGTGTCGGCCGGCGCCCGCATGGCGAGCCGCCAGGCATGGTGGAACGTTTCGACGCGCACGGTCTCGACCGCCGCATCACCGAATTGCGGGCGCAGGGTCATTGCAGCATGGATCGCCGGCTGGGCCCACCTGCAGACCGGATAGGGTTTGAAATATTGCTCGGCGATGCGCCAGCGCGTCCCCAGATCCGCCCATAACTCGCCACCGTCCAATTCCACCAGCGCCGCCGGCGCGCCGGTAAATCCACCGGCCGCCAGGTCCACCGCCACCATGCCGGCGAAGGCGCCCATAGCGGAGCCGTCCTTCAGCATCGAGGGATGATCGATCACCCGCATCATCGGGCTGCGCGGTCCCCAATATTCGGCTATGCCCAGCGCATGACGGGTCGCCTCGTGATCGAGGCCATGCCGGCGCGCGCCGATCGCTGACGCGCCCAACGCGTTCCAGGCACCCGACGTGTGATAATCGGCGGCGCTCGCATGCAGCGCGATGCCGGCGCGAATGGCGATCTCGTACCCCAGTGCCAGGCGGGCCAAAAACTCCGCGCCGTCCAGCCCCGCCTCGCCATCGGCAAAGGCCGCCAGCGCCGGCAGCAAGGCCACCCCGGCGTGGCCCTTGGTCGGCCGGTGGCCATCATGGGCGTCGACGCTGTCGATCATCGCCGCCCCGGCCATGGCGGCGCCCGCCGGCGAGGCGCGCCGGCCGTCCATCAGAATGCGGACCCCGCCATCCGGCGCCGCGAGATTGCCATGGGCGAAGTTGCGCAATAGCCGACCTGTCTTGGTTCGCGAACCCGCCGCCGCGACCCCGGCCAAATCCAGCAGGCAACGCCGCGCTTCATGCAGGGCATGATCGGGTATGTCTTCGAAACGAAGCCCCGCAACGAAATCGGTGACGACAGGTGCTCGCATCGGACGCTCCCATATCAGTGGCTGCGGAAAGCAGATCATGGAACCGGCGGAAAATTTCGCCCATTCCCGACATAACGCGGTTAAATCAGGCCACTTTCCGCTTATTCCAGGCCGCGAACCTGATATGCTGTCGGCGGTTAGGGTAATGGGAGGCATCGGCTAATGCTCTGGGGGCCGCCGGATACAGTTCCGCAGAAAATCGGGTTCCATCTGGTGCCGCGATTTTCGATGATGGCCTTCGCCTCGGCCATCGAGCCGCTGCGTTCGGCCAACCGCCTGGCGGGCAAGACGCTTTACGAGTGGCGAATTTTTGCCGAAAACATGGACCCGGTTCCAGCCAGCAACGATATTGCCGTGGTGCCGGAACTGCCGATTTCGGATGTTGAGCGGCTCCCCACCCTGATCCTGTGCAGCGGCACGGGCACGGAAGAGAATTTCGACGACCGGCTGTTCGGCGTGCTGCGGCGCCTGTCGCGCAACGGGGCGCAAATAGGCGGCTTGAGCGGGGCACCGTTGCTGCTGGCGCGCGCGGGACTGCTGGCCGGGCGGCGCTGTACGTTGCACTGGGAGCATATCCCGGGCTTTGTCGAGGAATTCCCGAATATCGAGGTAACCGACGATTTGTTCGAGATCGACGGCCCGGTCTTCACCTGTGCCGGTGGCAGCGCGTCGATGGACTTGATGCTGCATCTGATCACCCTGCAGCATGGCCACGATCTGGCGGCGGCCGTCTCGGAACAGTTCATCCACGACCGTATCCGCGAACCGACCGACCGCCAGCGCATGGCGCTGCGCATGCGCATCGGCCACAGCCACCCCAAGCTGGTCGCCGCCATCGCCTTCATGGAGGACAATCTGGAAAACCCGGTGACGCCGCCGCAACTGGCGCGCTCGGTCGGGTTGTCGAGTCGGCAGCTCGAGCGCCTGTTTCGAAAATATATGGGCTGCACCCCGGCGCGATATTACCTGGAATTGCGGCTGAAACGCGCCCGCGCCCTGTTGCGCCAGACCTCGCTGTCGGTGCTCGACGTGGCGGTGGCCTGCGGTTTTGCCTCGGCCTCGCATTTTTCCAAACGCTACCGTGACTTGTTCGGCCAGTCACCGCGCAGCGACCGTACCGCGGCGTAATACCAAGGAGCGTTGATAAAGACCCATTTGACCGGTTTCCCTTGTCCGCTGGTCAGGCGTGGTTCGCGCCATGGTGCCGCGCACCACAAGCGGGCCACAACGCAACCAGCGGTCATGGGAAGCCGGCCTCCGGTGGGGCTTCGCGGTCCGCCGGGTGTGTTGCGGCCCTTGCCCGATGCGGGCGCATCGCGCGGCGGATCGCGCCTGCCCGGGCGGGCCGCGAAGCCACATCAAATGAGTCTTTATCAACACTCCTTGGTATAACATTCGCCT
>CAXMQC010000440.1:0-4642 GCA_964195285.1 Akkermansiaceae bacterium | reverse complement strand
TCAATATCGATCAGGTGATCGTGATGTTCGCCCGCCGCCTCTTCGTACCGCTTCGACCCGTCGCCGAAGTCAAGCCGTTCCAGAATGCCGGTTTCCTCAAACAGGCGAATCGTCCGGTAGACAGTCGCCTGGCTGATCCTTGCATCAATGCGCGATGCGCGGCGAAACAGCGCCTGGGCATCCGGATGGTCATCCGATTCCGCCAACGCGCGCGCAATGACGCGGCGCTGCTTGGTCATTTTCAGACCCTTGTCCCGGCAAAGCTTTTCGATGCGCGATGACGCGCTCAACTCAGTCCCCGCAATATTCGATCCAGTCTAAGTGGTTTGTATCAGACATATGTCACCCATGGGCGCCATATGTCTGATACAAACCATTCGCCGCCCGGGCCGGCATCAGCGCTTTTTGCGCTTCCTTTGCTGCGTGCCCAGCCCTATGGCCTTGGCCAGCTTGCTGCGCTGCTTGGCATAGTTCGGCGCCACCATCGGATAGTCGGACGGCAGGCCCCAACGCTCGCGGTAATCGTCCGGCGACATGTCGTAGGCGGTCTTCAGATGCCGCTTCAGCATCTTCAATTTTTTGCCGTCCTCGAGACAGATGATAAAGTCCGGCGTTATCGACTTTTTAATCGGAACCGCCGGCGTCGGGCGGTCAACCGCCGCATCTCCGGCCCCGCCGACATTCGACAGCGTCTTGAATACTTGCTCGATCAGGCCGGGAAGGTCCGAAACGGCAACCGTATTATTGGAAACATGAGCCGCCACGATATCAGAAGTCAAGGACAGCAGTTCTTCCGGCTTTAGCGAATTGTCTATCTGTTCAGCCATCGCTTCAATTACCCTTCGCGGTCTAATATTCCAAATTGACTTGCCGTGCGCTTATTTGCCAAGCAAACCTGTTTGCATGATTCATAGATTACCTGTTGATTTAATAAAACTGTAGTCTACTGTCCACAAGATTCTTTAGCAATTATTCAAAATCACAAAGATTCTCAGGATTCGCGCCAGTTTTTGGCACTAGTTTCCTCCGGTTGTTATTAATTCGATGCCCAAAATTAACGCATCCACGTAATTAACAGGTCCTCGCAGGTAATAATCGGGCCGTATTCCTACTTGTACGAACCCTATTCTATCGTATAACACCCGCGCCGCCACGTTGTCGTCGGCGACCTCCAGAAACATTTTCCGGGCGCCTTCGACCCGTGCCCGCGCCATTGCCCTGGTCACCAAGGCCCCGCCGATCCCCTGGCGCCTGGCCGCCGGCGTGACGGCGAGATTGATGATTTCCGACTCACCCGCGGCGCATTGCGCGAGCAGGAAACCGAGCGGACGGTCGTTGTCGCGGGCGAACAACCCGAAACTACTGGGAAGGTCCAGGATCTTGGCCAGTTCATCAACGCTCCACGGCCCGTCGCTCGCGGCCCCGGTCACCGCTGCCATCAGCGCCGCCGATAACGGCTCGGCATTGTCGATCACGAATTTCACCCCGGATTGGACCATCTGTCGGATGTATTTCTTTATCAGCGAGCTTCTAGAGCCTTTAACGGTTATACGGAACCGCTCTGTTGCCCTCCGGCGGCCATTCCGTCAGGCATCACGCGCGGCGCGATGCTGGCGCATCGGGCAAGCGGGATAACGCCACGGATGGCCGCCGGAGGGCAACCCGAAGGGACAGGACGATTTCGGCCCGGGGCTGCGTCGCGGCCCTCGACCGTAGCGCTGCTACGCTCCGCGGACCGCTCCTGTCCCCGGACCGAAATCGCCGCGTCAGAGCGGTTCCGTATAACCGTTAAAGGCTCTAGATTAACGTTCGGCAAGCGGGATGGCATCCGGCGGGCGAAGATAAAGGGCGGCGGGCGGTGGCGCATCGGCGGTTACGGGCTCGATGGCGAAACGCCGGGCGGCGACCCGGGCAACGACAGCCGCGTCCGGCAGGTCCGGTCCGCTCGACCGCAACAGCGGCGGGTCGCGGCCGGCCAGTACCTGCAGCACCGTATTGGCCCTGTCGCCGGCCAGCGCAACGGTTTGCGCGGTGGGGAGGATCGCCCCGATTTCTTCCGGCACTCTCGACAGAGGTTCGCTCAGCGGCGCCCCGTCGGGTGCGAACAGTTGGACATAAATGTCCTCGCGCTTGGAATCCAGGGCGACCAGCAGCGGATGGTCATCACCGTCCTGCGCGGCGGCGACCGCCTCAAGCGTGGTCACGCCGATCACCGGCAGACCGCCGGCCAGTGCGAATCCGCGCGCCGCCGACAGTCCGATCCGGATGCCGGTGAAGGCGCCCGGCCCCGTGGTCGCCGCAAGGGCCCGCAGGGCCGCGAATTCCAGCCCTGCCTCGCCCATGACTTCGGCCACCATCGGCATCAGCGCCTCGCCATGACCCCGCCGCATGGCCGCATAGCGGTGGGGACCCGGCGCATCATCCAGCCACAGGGCCGCCGAGCAGGCATTGGTCGCACAGTCGATCGCCAGCAGGTTCATGAAAGTCACGGCTGTTTGTTTTTGCGCGCGCCGCGCGCGACATGCAGTCAACGGAAATAGGTCAATTCAGTCTTTATTAGCAAATTATAGGATAACATAGTGTGCAGATTGAATCTTACCAGATGGACGCCACTGCGGGGAGGGCGGATCCTTCCATGGCATTTGTGGAGAACGACAATTGCGATCTTCTCTTATGTTGCTCATAGCCACGGCGCTGTTGGCACTGTCCACCGTCCCGGCTGTTGCCGGATCCGCCGTCATCCTGATGTATCACCGGTTCGGCGAGGCCAGCCATCTCGACACCAATGTGCGGATCGAACAGTTCGAGGCCCATATCAAGGAGTTGAGCGAAGGCCCCTACACCATCCTGCCGGTGACCGAGATCGTTGCCGCTCTCCAATCGGGAAGGGAATTGCCGGACCGCACCGTCGGAATCACCGTCGATGACGCCTATCTTTCGGCCTATGCCGAGGCCTGGCCGCGCCTGAAGGCCGCCGGAATTCCCTTTACCCTGTTCGTCGCCACCGACGCCGTCGACAAGCGCTATGGCGGCATGATCGACTGGGACCGCATTCGAGAGATGCGCGACGCCGGTGTCGAAATCGGCGCCCACACGGCAAGTCACCTGCATATGGCGGATAGCTCGGCAGAGAAGAATCGAGCCGACATGCAACGATCACTAGCGCGTTTCGATGAAGAACTCGGCGAACGCCCCGTATTGTTCGCATACCCCTATGGCGAGTTTAGTCTGGCGGCCCGGGACGTTGTCAGGGAATTCGGCTTCACGAGCGCCTTCGGCCAGCATTCGGGCGTCGCTCATAGTAGCGAAAACCTCATGTACTTGCCCCGCTTCGCCCTGAACGAAACCTACAGCGCGCTGGCGGATTTCGTTTTGCGCGTCAACACCCTGCCCTTGCCGGCCAGCGATATCGCGCCCGCCGACAGCTTTATCAGCGACCGCAACCCGCCGCCGGTCGGCTTTACGGTCGATGCTTCCATTGGACCGCTCGGCGGTCTTGCCTGCTATCATTCTCAGTTCGGCGAGGCCGATCTGGAGATTCTTGGGACCCACCGCGTCGAGATACGGTTTCCGGAACCGTTCAAGGCCGGCCGCACGCGACTGAACTGCACCAAACCGGCCGGCAAGGGCCGCTGGCGCTGGTTCGGTATGCAATATTATACCAAATAACCGGAAAGGGCTCTAGGCGCCGGAGTCGAACCCGATGACATCGTCGCTCAAAATAGCGTCGTCGAATGGCGTAAGCTTGTTCACACGGATCATGCTGCGCAGAATCTCGACATATTCCTCGCCTTTTTCCGAGTATGGCTCCAGCCCTGCCGCCAGTGTCTGGCCATCCGGCCGCACATCATTTTCCCGTAGCTCCTGGCGCAGCGCACGCAATCCCCGATAAGCGCGGTGGGTGTTGAGGTTCAGGAAATAGGCCGATACCGAATCAGACAGGCGGTCGAAGATGCGCACCTTGTGGGTTTTGCCTGCCTCGCGCGCCGCCGGCACCAGGCCCTCGCCGCCGGCCGTTGTCCATTGCCCGAAAATAGCATTGCCTTGCAATGCGAACCGCGATGTACCCCATCCGCTCTCGATGGCCGCCTGGGCCATGGCCAGCGACACCGGTATGACATCGACCCGTTTGAGCAGAATATCCAGGCGATCGGGATCGGTCTTGTAACGGCTGGCGAGCCGGTTCAGCCACGGCTCCAGGTCCACTGGCAATGGCTGGCCCGATTTGACCATGGCCGAGACATGAAGCAGGCGTCTGCGTTCGCCCGCAATATGGTTGTTCTCCTCCACGATCAGCGGCAGAACCAGCGCCAGGAACACCGCCTTTCGCCGTTTTGCGTTGCGCATTTCCGCCAGATCGCTGGGCAGCGACGCGAGGTTCAGCCTCGGCACCGGTTTGTTGAACTTGCGAATAAGATCCAGGCTGTAGCCGGCGTCCCGAAAAGCCCCTTCCAGCTCCATGACGGTGGGCGCCACCATGAAGGCGATCTCTGGACTGGCGGCGATCGGGGTCGGTTTTACCGGCGCCGGCGGCTCATAACGGACAACCGGGATGGATGCCGCCAATCCCGTCGAAATCTCGACGGCGACCATTAGAACAATGCCTGCTATTCCAGCCACAATGCCGAACCAGATGCTGATC
>CAXMQC010000439.1:0-2701 GCA_964195285.1 Akkermansiaceae bacterium | reverse complement strand
ACCAAGGCCCCGGTAACCACGCAATTTTGTACGACATCTGCAACGATCCGACCTTCGATGCTGATAAGCTGCCCGCCCACCACGTGGCGCAAGACTACTTCCGCCATCAGGCTCTTAAGTTCAACGATGCCCAACCGCGCGGCCACTGCCTGCCTCTCCAAATTATCGGCCTCGATGTTCCGGCGAATTTCTTCGCCAGACTCCAACTCGTCGACCCTTGTTGGCCGGCTGAATTCGTAACCCAATATCTCCGACATATTTCAATCCTCTCCGGGCGGCGGCGTAAACGTTATTCTTCCCATCCCGATATCCGACGCTTTCTGTGCGGCCAAATGGGCCTCGCTCGCCTGCATATAAGCGCTCATTGCCACCAGCGCATCCGCCGTCGGCTCGCAATCCTGGTAGACATATTGCCGCAGGGGGGCGTGTAGCGCTTCGCCTCCTTGTTTCATTCCCTTGCGGAACGTCGCCGCCATGGCGAAAAAATACTGCGCGAACCCTTTCACCTTCTTCCCGACGCTAAGCTCGCCAACTCCCATTTCGCGAAGGTTCCGATCCAAATCGGCGAACATTAGGTCGAACAAGTCTTGTGTAAAATTCCGGGCATCGGCCTCCTGACCCAACCGGTCCATTGCCAAAAAACCATGCAACGCGACCATGGCAAAGCGCCCTGTCGGCGTATCGGAAACACCAGCCACGCTATAGAACGCGGGCTTACGGGACTGCTCGACGATCGCGCTATAGACCGCGCAGACCTCAGGACCATCTTTGCGCTTGCGAAACAGGGATTTCAGCGTGAATGCCATGGGCGCCTCGGTTGACATGCCAGCAGGTTCGGTGCAATTTCCGACTGGAAAATGGGCCTCCATGGTCGGCAAATCAACCAACAAACGGCTCGGCTAAACGGAGCCGTGAACTTTCGGGGCGTTCACCGGGAAGGAACAACGAAATTTCCACCATGCGAACGATGCGAACTATATTGCTGCTGGGGCTGATCCTGTCGCTCGCGGCAGGCTGCTCATCTCGCCAGAATACGCGGGGCAACTTACCGACAACCGACCAAGTGGATCTGATAACGCCGGGCGTGCATGGGCGAGAAGACGTGCGGACCGTTCTTGGCGCACCCTCTGTGGTCAGCACATTCGATGAAAATATTTGGTATTATATCGGCCGTCGCACCTCGCAATATGCCTTATTCAAACGCAACGTGCTCGAACAGCAGGTTCTGATCGTGCGCTTTACGCCCGAAGGCCCGGTTAACCGGATTTCCCGGCTCGACAAGTCGGATGGCCGGGAAGTCGAACTAGTCGAACGCGAAACCCCGTCCGCGGGCCGCGAACTGGGTCTGCTGGAACAGCTGTTCGGCAATATTGGCCGCTTCGCCGGCGAGGAAGGCGGCTAGCAGCGAACGCAGCCGCACGGGCTGGCGTTGACGCATTCATAGTCCGAGTGCGCCGATAAAAGAAAATCCCCGCCAGGCGATGCCCGGCGGGGTTCCCAGTTTCAGCTTTCCTGCCGTTGCTCAGTGCGCCAGGGCCACCAGCAGCAACAAGGCAACGATGTTGGTAATCTTGATCATCGGATTGATGGCGGGGCCGGCGGTGTCCTTGTAGGGGTCACCCACCGTGTCACCGGTTACCGCGGCATGATGGGCGTCCGAACCCTTGCCGCCATGGTTGCCGTCCTCGATGTACTTCTTGGCATTGTCCCAGGCGCCGCCGCCAGCGGTCATGGAGATCGCCAAGAACAGCCCGGTAACGATCACACCCAGCAACATCGCGCCAAGCGCGGCGAAGGCCGCCGACTTGCCGGCAACGCCCCAGACCACGACGTAAAGCACGAGCGGCGCCAGGACGGGAAGCAGCGAGGGGATGATCATCTCCTTGATCGCGGCCGCCGTCAGAAGATCGACCGCCCGGCTGTAATCGGGCTTGCCGGTGCCTTCCATGATGCCGGGAATTTCCTTGAACTGGCGGCGCACTTCAAGCACCACCGAACCCGCGGCGCGGCCAACGGCAGTCATGCCCATCGCCGCGAACAGATAGGGCAGCATGCCGCCAACGAACAGGCCGACGACGACATAGGGGTTGGTTAGCGAGAAGTCGATGGTTACCGCCTCGAAGAAATTGAACTCGCCGGAATTGGCGATGAAGTAGTTCAGGTCCTGGGTATAGGCCGCGAACAACACCAATGCGCCGAGGCCCGCCGATCCGATGGCATAGCCCTTGGTCACCGCCTTGGTAGTGTTGCCAACCGCGTCCAGCGCATCCGTCGTTTTACGAACGCTTTCTTCCATATTGGCCATCTCGGCAATGCCGCCTGCATTGTCGGTCACCGGCCCGTAAGCGTCCAGCGCCACCACCATGCCGGCCAACGCCAACATCGCGGTCACCGCGATTGCAATGCCGAACAGGCCCGCCAGCATATAAGTCACGACGATCGCCCCGCAAATGATAAGCGCGGGAACGGCAGTCGCCTCCATCGAGATCGCCAGACCCTGGATCACATTGGTGCCATGACCGGTTGTCGAAGCCAGGGCGATGCTGCGCACCGGGCGGTATTCCGTGCTGGTGTAGTATTCGGTTACCCAGATCAGCAAGCCAGTGGTCACCAGGCCCACGATCGCACACCAGAACAGGTCGAGGCTGGTGAAGTCGACGCCAGCGGCCGTAAAGGTCGCATCGAGGCCGAGCATTTGCCA
>CAXMQC010000438.1:0-3144 GCA_964195285.1 Akkermansiaceae bacterium | reverse complement strand
GGAATTTTCGAACGCCTGAACGCGATATCGGTGCGATTACTGTTCTTCACGCTGGAGATCAACAAGCTGGATGACGACCGGCTGGAAACGCGGATGGACGCGCCAGGGCTGGCGCATTACCGACCCTGGCTGCGCGATGTGCGCGCCATGCGCCCGCATCAACTGGACGACGAGATCGAACGCGTGCTGCATGAAAAACACGTGGTCGGCCGCGCCGCCTGGGTGCGGCTGTTCGATGAAACCATGGCGGGCCTGCGCTTCGATTTCCGCGGCCAGCACCTGACCGAGGCGGAAATATTGAGCCTGATGTCGGACGCCGACGGCGGCAAGCGCAAGGAGGCCGCGCAAAGCCTGGGCGCCGTTTTGGTCGATAATGTGAAGACCTTGGCGCTGATTACAAACACCCTGGCCAAGGACAAGGAAATCGAGGATGGCTGGCGCAAGTTCGCGCGCGCCGATTCCTCGCGCAATCTGGCCAACTTCGTCGAGGACGAGGTGGTCGACGCGCTTTCGGGGGCGGTACGAGACGCCTATCCGGCGCTGTCGCACCGCTATTATGCGCTGAAGGCGAAATGGTTCGGCGGGGATCACCTGGATTACTGGGACCGCAATGCACCGCTGCCCGATGCCGACGAGCGCGAGATCGCCTGGGACGAAGCCCGCGAAACCGTGCTGGGGGCCTATCATGCCTTCTCGCCGGACCTGGCGCTGGTCGGCAAACGTTTTTTCGACAATGACTGGATCGACGCGCCGGTGCGGCCGGGCAAGTCATCCGGTGCCTTCGCGCATCCGACCGTGCCCTCGGCCCATCCCTATCTGTTGCTGAACTATCAGGGCAAGACGCGCGACGTGATGACCCTGGCGCATGAACTGGGCCACGGGGTGCACCAGGTGCTGGCGGCCGGCCAGGGCCATCTGATGGCCGATACGCCGCTGACCCTGGCCGAAACCGCCTCGGTGTTCGGCGAGATGCTGACCTTCCAGGCGATGCTGAAGAAGACCGACGACGTCAAGGCGCGCCGTGCCATGCTGGCCGGCAAGGTCGAGGACATGTTGAACACGGTGGTCCGCCA
Source organism: Akkermansiaceae bacterium (assembly GCA_964195285.1). Taxonomy (GTDB): domain Bacteria; phylum Pseudomonadota; class Alphaproteobacteria; order UBA8366; family JADFVY01; genus JADFVY01. The sequence goes on along the minus strand of CAXMQC010000438.1, from coordinate 2,071 downwards.
GATCGCCTTTTACGAATTCGAAAAGCGGGTCCACGCCGAGCGCCGCGAGGGCGAGTTGATGCCCGAACGGCTGGCCGAGATTTGGATGGCGGTGCAGGTCGAAAGCCTGGGCCCGGCGCTGCGCTTCGACGACAACTACCGGACCTTCTGGGGCTATATCCCGCATTTCATTCATTCGCCGTTCTATGTCTACGCATATGCCTTCGGCGATTGCCTGGTGAACTCGCTGTATGCCGCCTACGAGCAGGCCGACGACGGTTTCGCGGGACGCTATCTGGATATGCTGCGGGCCGGCGGCACGTTGCGCCACAAGGAGCTGCTGGCGCCGTTCGGGCTGGATGCCGGCGACCCCAATTTCTGGGGTGGCGGGCTGTCGGTGGTAGCCCGGCTGATCGACGAGCTCGAGGCTAATACCAATGCTCGTTGATAAAGACCCACCGGTGGCCGGTTTCTCTTGACCGCTCGCTGCGTTGCGCTCCGCTTGTGGTGCTAACCCAGCTGATGGCCACCGGAGGGCAAGCGCAAGGGACACGGCTATGCCGTATGGCCGGGAAAGGCCGTAGCGGCTTGCAAGCAAGTGGCGCCGTCCCAATCTCTGATACATGGCCGGTTACGACGATCGGAGCAACCTGACGGGCCGCGTGCGGCGTTATGCGCGGGTCGGCGGGGCCGTGGGCGGAGCGGCGGCGCGGTTTGCCGGCTCGAGGCTGTTCGGGATCGAGCTCGACCGCGACCGGCATGCGGCCGAACTGACCCGCGCGCTGGGTGGGCTGAAGGGGCCCTTGATGAAAGTGGCGCAGCTTCTGGCCACGATCCCGGATGCGCTGCCGGCGGAATATGCGGCGGAGTTACAGCAGCTGCAGTCCGACGCGCCCTCGATGGGCTGGCCCTTTGTGCGCCGGCGCATGTCGACCGAACTGGGGCCAGACTGGCGCGCGCACTTCGCCGAATTCGACCGCGAAGCCGCCCATGCAGCGTCGCTGGGCCAGGTCCACCGCGCCGTCGGGCTGGACGGGCGGGACCTTGCCTGCAAGCTGCAATATCCCGACATGGCCTCTGCGGTCGAGGCGGACCTGACGCAGTTGCGGGTGATTTTCTCGCTCTACGAATCCTACGACAAGGCGATCTCGACGAAGCAGATCCACCGCGAGCTTGCCGACCGCCTGCGCGAGGAACTGGACTACGCCCGCGAGGCCCGCCATATCGGACTCTACCGCGCCATGCTGGCCGACGAGGCGGGCGTTCAGGTGCCGGAACCTGTGGCCGAGCTGTCGACCAACCGGCTGCTCACCATGACCTGGATGGACGGCCATCCGCTGGCCGGGTTCGGGGATTCGGCCGTCGAATTCCGTAATCGCGTCGCCCACAACATGTTCCGCGCCTGGTATGTGCCGTTCTATTATTACGGCGTCATCCATGGCGATCCGCATCTCGGCAATTACAACGCGACCGCCGACGGTTCGATCAACTTGCTGGATTTCGGCTGCATCCGGGTCTTCCCGCCCTCCTTCGTGCGTGGCGTGATCGACCTGTACCATGCGCTGCAACACGACGACCGTGACCTCGCGGTCCATGCCTATGAGACCTGGGGCTTTGAAAACCTGAATGCCGAGATGATCGACACGCTGAATATCTGGGCCGAGTTCGTCTATGCGCCGCTGATGAAGGACCGGGTTCAGCGCATCCAGGATTCGGACAGCGGGCTATACGGCGCCGGCGTCGCCAGCCGGGTGCATCGCGAAGTTCGGCGGCTGGGCGGCATCACCCCGCCGCGCGAATTCGTCCTGATGGACCGCGCCGCCATCGGGCTGGGCTCGGTCTTCCTGCGCCTCAAGGCCGAGGTCAACTGGTACCGCCTGTTCCACGACCTGATCGGCGATTTCGACGAAAATAAACTGGCCAGCCGCCAGAAGAAGGCGCTGAAGGCCGCCGGGCTGGAACCGGCCGGGTGATGCCCTGCGCCGTGAAACCTGCTAGAGCCTTCAACGGTTATACGGAACCGCTCTGACGTGGCGATTTCGGTCCGGGGACAGGAGCGGTTCGAAGAGCGTAGCGGGGCTACGGTCGAGGG
>CAXMQC010000437.1:0-5501 GCA_964195285.1 Akkermansiaceae bacterium | reverse complement strand
GCAAACCCGCCACAATCGGCCACCTTTACGAAAACCTGTATCGAGTGAAAACGGTCCAAATTATTATTCCATTTATCGTAATAGTAAGTTCAATAATACATGTATTCAAAAAAAAACTGAAACAGATTATTGGTTATTCGTCAGGCGCGAAAAGCGGCCGGACGACCAACAACCCCAACGTGAGAGAGAACTATCATCATGAGCCGTATCAACGTCGTTACCCACGAGGCCGCCGACGCCGAACAAAGTGAACTGCTCGACGCGATTCAGAGCAAGCTCGGCATGGTCCCGAATTTTCTCGGCATTCTGGCTCAGTCGCCGGATGCCCTGAAAGCCTTCCTGGGGCTTCACGGAATTACCGAATCCGGGCGACTGGACCCGCAGACCGGCGAACGCATCGCACTCGCCGTTGCCCAGGGAAATTCATGCGAATATTGCGTTTCCGCCCATACCGCGATTGGCCGCAAGGCCGGGCTGACGGGCGCCGAGATCGAAGCCAACCGCGCCGGCACGTCGCAAGATGCAAAGGCCGCTGCCGCCGTCATCTTCGCGACGGCGCTGAACGAACATCTTGGCGAGGTCACCCAGGCCGAGTTCGACACGGTTCGCGAGGCTGGCTACAGCGACGCCGAAATCGTCGAGATCATCACCCATGTCGGGATGAACATCCTGACCAACCTGATCGGCAAGGCCACACGGGTGGAAATCGACTTCCCGAAGGTCTCGTTGCAGCAGTTGGCGGCCTAACGCCTGCCTGTCCGCCAACCGGGGCGAGTGCCGTACCTGCCTCCACTCTGTGAGGTGCTCGCCCCAATAAATTCGAGGAACCAGTCATGGCCAAAAGATTCGCTGAAATCTCTTTTACGCCGTCGGTCAAGGCCGCGCAGACCCGTTACGGCAGCCGCGCCGCGAACGAGGGCTTCGAGCATGCCGAAGATTCCGGCGACACGCTGGGCCCGGTTGAAGCCGCATTCATTGAAGAGCGCGACGGTTTCTATCAGGCGACGGTTAATGAAAGCGGATGGCCCTATGTGCAATTCCGCGGCGGTCCCGCCGGTTTCCTCAAGGTCCTCGACGAAAAGACCATCGGTTACGCCGATTTTCGCGGCAACATCCAGTATCTCAGCGTCGGAAACCTGAATGCCAATGACCGGATCGCCTTGATTTTAATGGATTATGCGAACCGGCGCCGTCTTAAGATCTGGGCCCGCGTGCGAATTGTCCATCATGACGAGGATCCGGCGTTGCTGGCGCGCCTCGAGGTGCCGACCTACCGGGCCCGGGTTGAACGCGCCGTGGTGATGACCATCGAGGCCATTGACTGGAATTGCCCGCAACATATCACGCCCCGCTTTACCGAATCCCAAATCGACGAATTGGTGGCGCCGCTCCGCAACCGGCTCGCCGAGCTGGAGGCGACGGCCGGCGAGCCATCTGCCGCTCAGCCTGTCATCGGAGACGGCCCCTTGGAACTGGTCATCACCGGCGTTCGTCAACTCACGCCCGAGGTACGCGCCTACGAACTGCGCCGGCCGGATTTCGAAGAGCTGCCGGCGGTGGCCGCGGGCTCGCATTTGCAGGTCCCCGTTCCGGTCGAGGACGGGCGAATTGAGACCCGGAGCTATTCCATCAGCAGCAATCCAAACCGCCGTGACGCATACGAAATCGCAGTTCGGCTCGACCCGGAGGGCAGCGGCGGGTCGCGCGCGGTCCACCAACGTTATGCGCTGGGCCTGCGCCTGCGCGCCAGCCTGCCGAGAAATGCATTTTCACTCCACGAAACCGATCGACCGGCCGTCTTGATCGCCGGCGGCATCGGCATCACGCCGCTGAAGGCCATGGCCCAGTCGCTGAAGGCCGACGGGCGGGCGTTTCATCTGCATTTTGCCGCGCGATCGCAGTCACATATGGCCTATCGCTCGAAACTCGCTTTGGCGCTCGATGACGCGGTAACGTTCTATTCCGGGGCGGACGATCAAAGGATCGATATCCAGGCCGTGCTGTCCGATGCCACCGCCGATGCGTTGTTCTATGTTTGCGGCCCGCAGCGCCTGATCGATGCGGTCCGTCAAACCGCGGATGAGCTGGACATCGACTGCAAGCGGATACGCTTCGAGCATTTTTCGACCGCAACCTCGGAGCCCGGCGATGCCGCTATCCAGCTGCGCCTCGCGCGATCCGGTACCGAGCTTACCGTCGCGCGCGATCAAACCATCCTCGATGCCCTGCTCGACGCCGGCATAGACACCGATTATGCATGCAAATCGGGCACCTGCGGCACCTGCGCGGTGAAAGTGCTCGACGGCACGCCGGTACATCGCGACAGCGTGCTATCCGACACTGAACGCGACCAGGCCGGATTGATGTGCACCTGCGTGTCGCGCGCCGCGACCGAAAATCTCGTGCTAGATCTTTAAGGAACAAACCGCGGAATAATCCGCCGCACTGACTCCGCCGTCACATAGAGAAGGTGGCTGTGTGTAATCGGGCTTTGGGGTTGCTAGTCTTGGCGGATCAGGAATTCATGCTATGGCTACGATGCCTGCCGCCGCGGCTGCCTTTGCTCGAAATTGATCGGCCTATTGGACGCGCCAGAGGCCGCGGTGCTGGCGCCTCGCATCTCCCTCGAAGCGAAGGTAGTGGTCACTCGCGTTAAGGTCGGCGCGGGCCCAGCCGGTATAGGTCATGCCTTCCGAAAGGTCGTAGCCGCCAGCGTGGCAACGCGCGACCGGATCCGTCGCCGCTCCGGCGGCGGCCGAGACATTGCAGACGACTGTGGCGCCGGCGGTCAGGTCGAGCAAGGCGCCGCGGGACACGCGACCGCAGGGGATCGTGTTTCCGGCGACCTGGCAGTGGTTCTCAAGTTTTGGCGCGACGATGCCAAACAATTGGACTCGTTGCCCGCCGATCTCGATGGTGTCGCCATCCAGGACGCGGACATCGCCGGAAAGCTCCGCCGCCAGCGGTGCGCCCGATGGGGCGAAACCGATGCCCGCCAAAGTCAAAAGAAGAAACCCGGAGAGAATTGCTCGAGTTGTGCGCATACCGGCATCATAGTCCGCCAGGATATGCCTGTACATTACGGCCGGATGAACAGTTCTCACATTTGAGAGAGCGGTCTGTGTAGGCTCGCAAGGCTGCGTCCCTTATCAAATGCGACGAAATCCGGTCTTGGTCCGAGACGCAAATCTTGGACTGTCACCAAGTGGGACAAGGGGGAATCCTATGCCCACTTGGCGACATATCCATTATTTGAACCTTGATCAGGCCGGCAACATTTCTCCCGCTTGCTTCTCCACCGCCTTCGGATCGCCGAGCAAACCGCTGTGCATCTCCGTCGACACCGGGTCGGGATAGATATCCTCTTCACCGGCCTCGATGCCCTCCAGTACCGTTCTTGCGACCGCATTGGGTGGCGTCTTGTCCATCGGGAAGCCGGCCGCCATGTCTGTATCCACCGGGCCTGGATAGACGCCGACCACCAGAGTGCCCTGGGCCGCCAGTTCGGCCCGCACGCCCTGGGTCAGGGAATGCACAGCCGCCTTGGACGCGCTGTAAGAACCGAGAACCGGGAAATTCACATACGCCGCGATGGACGACAGATTGACGATGGCGCCGCCGCCGTTGGCCGCAAGCACCGGCGCGAACGACCGGATCATATTGAAAGTGCCGAAATAGTTTGTTTCCATCTCATCGCGTGCCGGGTCGCCAGTCTGCGCATCGATGATGCCTTCAAAGGCCGCGACGCCGGCATTGTTGATCAAGAGCGCCACGTCCCCATATGTCCGCGCCGCGGCTTCGATCATGTCTGGCTTGGTGATATCGAGCGCAAGTGGAACGACGCGCCCGTTCCCCTTCGCGACAAGATCGGCCAGGGTTTCGATGTTGCGGGCCGCGGCATACACCCTGGCCGCACCAGCGGCCAAGAGTTCCTCGACAAATGCCCGGCCAATGCCGCGGTTTGCGCCGGTGACGAGGGCAGATTTACCTTCAATTCTGGTCATCAAAATAACTCCTAGGAGGGTTGATTGCATGTCGGATATCTATTAAATACCGATCGGTATTAAAATAGATGCTTGCGATGCCCTGTCAAGCGTTTAAAATACCGATCGGTAATTTTTTTTTGAAACCAACGCAAAGACGGAAGCAAATGGGACGCGGTCGCCCCCGCAAGACGGACCCGGATAGCGCCTTGGAAACATCCATGAAGTTGTTCTGGGAAAAAGGCTTCGATGGCACATCCATGAACGATTTGGCTGCCGCCACCGGTATGGCGAAACCGGGATTGTACGCCAACTTTGGCGACAAGGAAGCGCTCTACAGCAAGGCGCTAACGCATTATTTCGATGAACTTGGTTCACCGCTACTTGATGAACTTGCCCGGTCTCCCGGTCCGCTTGCCGTCGTCATTCGCCGTTTCTTGGATGCTGTTACCGCTTCGGCCCGCGACAAGACAAACCCCAGCGGCTGCTTTGTCGTTAACAGCTTGATCGACTGTGCCGATCGTCCAGCCCCACTGGAGGACCTTGCGCGGGCGTTTGACGCAAAGCGATATGCCGCGTTCCTGGATCGATTCCGGCTGGCAAAAAGGCAAGGGGAGCTTCCCGCCGATGCGGACGTTGGGGCCTTGGCGGACTTCTTTGGCGGGCAGGTATTGGCGCTGGCCGTCATGGGACGGGCCGGCGCCGATCGAAAGTCGATTGACCACGTCATTGACATGGCGATGACAGTAATTCCTACCGACTGAGATCGACGAAGGCGCCGGCGTGACCGATTTCGGCCGATTTTCTAGGCAGCGCATTACCCGGCGTAGCGCCCGAGAACGCCGACCAAGGGTGCGGTCTAATTCGGCTGCCTGGGCGGCTGGCCGCACATGTTCGGTATCTTTTCGCTGTTATAGCGTTAAGTCCGCCGGCGAGATGAGGACGCCGAACTCGGCACACCAGATCACAACGCTTGGATAGTTCGCAAGATCGACGCCATTGGGGATCGAATATTTTTGACTGCCCTTGAAGGACCGCAGGCGCCCCAGATCAACAAACATGGTGCTCTTCACATCGCTCGAGCTTCTGATCATTTGCTTGGGGACCAGGTAGACATGGAACTTGGGGCCGGGACCGACCTCGAAGTCATCTTCCAGAAACACCGTTTGCTCATAGACTGTAACGCGTCCCGTTCCGTAATGGATCGGATCGGTCGGGTTCGCGTGAATGAACTCTCCCTGGGTCACGACCGTCGTACGTTCGGACTCGCTCAAGGTCTCCATTGCTTCGGGCGGTGGAAACACATAGGGAAACAGGAAGAAACCCACGGCAACGCCGAAACCTGTTCCAAAGACTCCGCCAACAAGGAATATTGTCAGAACTCGCCACATTTGACCTGCCCTCCATCGCTAGCGCCCGCGGCCGCATTCGACCAACAGCAAGCGAGATTGTGGGCAAATCTACAATCCGTCAATATTTTTGTTGTGCGTAAACTCAGTTGCCCGATGCGCCAGCATC
>CAXMQC010000436.1:0-8937 GCA_964195285.1 Akkermansiaceae bacterium | reverse complement strand
GAACCCTCTCCCCTCGCGGGAGAGGGCAGGGTGAGGGGGTGGCGGGAGAGCGGAGCGCAACTTTACCCGCCAAGCAGCGCCGCCAGTATTTCTTCCAGCACGCCGTCGCTGTTTGCCAGGACGTCGTTGTTCCAGAAGCGGAGTACTCGGAAGCCCTGGCTTTCCAGCCACGCCGTGCGCGCGGCGTCAGCCTCCTCGCTATCGGCGTGCTGGCCGCCGTCGAGTTCAACGATCAGCTTCGCCGCCAGACAGATAAAATCGGCGACATAGGGGCCGACCGGGGCCTGGCGGCGGAATTTGGCCCCGGCAAGTTGCCGGTTGCGCAGCCTTTGCCATAGGTGGGCTTCCGCTTCGGTCTAGTTGGCACGCAACGCCCTGGCATGTGACTTGTCCTTGATCATCGAGCTTAATCTGCTTCCGGTATTTTCGTGCAAGGGTAATTGTGGGCGGTGGCACGCGAACTCTCGGGCCGCCCCCTCACCCTGCCCTCTCCCGCGAGGGGAGAGGGTTCTATCGCGCCAGCGCACTCAACTCGGCGTGGCTGATGTTCGATTTGGGGCGCCACAGGCCGCGGTCCTGGGCCTCGATCAGGCGGTCGGCGATGTCACGCAGCGCGGCCGGATTGTGCCGGTCGATGAAGTCGCGGACCTCGCCGTCCGCCAAATAGGCGTCGTAAACCGCGTCGAAATGGTGATCGGCGACGCAAGCCGCCGTGGCGGCGAAGGCGAAGAGGTAATCGACGGTGGCCGCCATCTCGAACGCGCCCTTGTACCCGTGGCGCATGACGCCGGCGATCCATTTCGGATTGACCACGCGGGCCCGTACGACACGCGCGACCTCTTCCTCCAGCGTACGGATTTGCGGACTCTCGGGCCGCGAATGGTCGTTGTGCCAAACTGCCGGCTGCTGTCCGGAGAGGACGCGAACGGCCGCCGTCATGCCGCCCTCGAACTGATAGTAGTCGTCCGAGTCAAGCAGATCATGTTCGCGGTTGTCCTGGTTATGGACCACCGCCTCGACCGATTTCAGACGTGTTTCGAACAGGCCGTGCGCGGCTTCGCCCTCGGCGCCCGCACCGTACGCGTAGCCGCCCCAGGCCACATAGGCGCGGGCGAGATCGGCGTCCGTGTCCCAGCCGCGCTCGTCGATCAGCGCCTGCAGGCCCGCGCCGTACGCACCCGGTTTCGACCCGAAAACGCGTGCACCGGCCCGCTGCCGTGCCGCGGTTTCGTCGACACCGTTGCCGGCCAGGCGCGCCGATTCTTCGCGTACCCGTACCGCCATCGGATTGCTGGCTTCCGCCTCGTCGAGCGCGGCGACCGCGCGTGCCGCCGAATCGACCAGGTCGATCAGGCCGGGGAAGGCATCGCGGAAGAAGCCGGAAATGCGCAGCGTCACATCGACGCGCGGCCGGTCGAGGATATCGAGCGGCAGGACCTCGAACCCGGTGACCCGGCGCGACGCCGAATCCCAGGTTGGCCGCACCCCCATCAGGGCCAGCGCCTGGGCGATGTCGTCGCCGCCGGTGCGCATGTTCGAGGTGCCCCAGGCCGACAGCGCCATCGCCTTCGGCCAGCCCCCATGTTCCTGGGCGTGACGCTCGACCAGCATCTGCGCCGACTTCCAGCCCAACAGCCAGGCCGCCGGCGTCGGCACGGTGCGGGTATCGACTGAATAGAAATTTCGGCCCGTCGGCAGCGTGTCCGGCCGGCCCCGGGTCGGCGCGCCCGACGGTCCGGGCGCCACGAAACGGCCGTCCAGGCCAGTCAACAAACCGGCAATCTCGGCCTCGCCGCAGGCTGCGACGGATAGGTGCAATTCCCCCTTTATCCAATCCATGACGGCGGCGCTGGCGTGACCCGGCGGCGTCGCCTCGCCCGCCACCAGACGGCGCGCGAACAGCTCCAGCCGCTCCACCGTATCGCCCTGCGTGCGCCAGTTTTCCGCGGTTTCTAGCGCTGCCGCGCGCGGGCCGGTCCAGGACTCGCCCATGGCGCAATCCAGGGGATCGAAAGCAATTAAATTAAAATCGCGTGCAAGTGCACGGATCAACGAGGCGTCGGCGTCCTCGCCCTTGTTGCGCGGAACCCGGGTCAGGGCCACCAGCAGGTCGACCAGAAGGTCTCCTTGCGGCGACTCGCCAAAAATATGCAACCCATCGCGGATCTGCATTTCCTTCAGCTCGCAGAGGTAATTGTCCAGGGCGGCCAGCGTGTCTTCTTCCGACGCCTTCGGCGCTACGCCAGCGTCTTTGTCCAGCCCAATCGACTGGGCCAGCTCGACGATCTGTCGGCCCAGCAGCTTCAGGCGACGCGGATCGACGCCGGCGGCTTCGTAATATTCGTCGACGAGCTGTTCCAGATCGCTGAGCGGTCCATAGCTTTCGGCCCGGGTCAGCGGCGGTGTCAGATGGTCGATGATGACGGCGGATGTCCGCCGCTTGGCCTGGGTGCCCTCGCCGGGGTCATTGACGATGAAGGGGTAGAGGTTGGGCAGTGGCCCCAATGCAGCCTCGGGAAAACAGTCTTCCGACAGCGCCAGCGCCTTGCCCGGCAGCCATTCCAGATTGCCGTGCTTGCCCATATGGACGATGGCGTCGGCGCGATATTCATGGCGCAGCCAGGCGTGGAAGGCGAGGTAGTTGTGCGGCGGCACCAGCGCCGGATCGTGGTAGGAGGCGACCGGGTCGATATTATAGCCACGCGCCGGCTGCAGGCAGACGGCGGCATTGCCGCAACGGTAGGCGGGAATGGCGAAGGCGCCGCAGTCGGTCTCACCCGCCAGATAGAAAGGGTCGGATTCCGGCGCGCCCCAACGTTCGTTGACCGCCTCGCGCACCGCCCGGGGCAGGGCGGCGAAGAAAATCTGATAGTCGTTGAAGGGCAGGGCCTCGCGCAGCGTGCGGCCGCTGACCGCCGCGTTGGTCGGCCCTTCCGCCAGCCGCGCCACCAGGGCGTCGCCATCGTCCGGCACATCCTCGATGCGGTAGCCCGCGGCCTGCAGGGCCCGCAGCACATTGACCGTGCCGGCCGGCGTATCCAGCCCGACGCCGTTGCCCATGCGGCCGTCACGGTTGGGGTAGTTGGCGAGCACCAGGGCGACCCGCCGTTCACCTGCCGGGGTGCGCCGCAACCGGGCCCAGTTGGCGGCCAGCGCGGCGGTGAAATCGGCGCGGTCGGCAACCGGGACATAATCCACCACATCCGTCTCGGTCGCCGCGTCGCGCCGGGCCCGGCCCTTGAAGGATACCGCGCGGGCCAGGATCCGGCCATCGACCTCGGGCAGGGCCACGTTCATGGCAATGTCGCGGGCCGACAGGCCGCGCGTGCCCTCGCGCCAGGATTCCTCATTGCCGCCGGAGAACACGACCTGCAGCACCGGACAGTCGGCATCGTCGAAGGGTGTCGGTGTGCGCAGCGCACCCGGCTGCGACAGGGCGAAGCCGGTGGCGTTGAGGGTGATGTCGGGCTTCGTCCGCGCAAAGAGTTCGCGGATCATGGCGTCGCAAATTGGATCTTTCAGGCTGGCGGCGTAGACCGGCAACGCATCCACGCCGTGGCGGTCCAGCGCCTCGATCAAGGCGTCGACGGCTTTCAGGTTCCCGGCCTGCACCAGCGCCCGGTAAAAAACGATGGCGGCGACGGAGCGGTCGGTGTTTCGCGGCAGATCCTCCAGCGACGGCTGCGCCAGCCCCGGCCAATAGATGCCGGCGCGCAGCAGCGGGGCGGGTTCGGCCCATTCGGCCTTGCGCCCGATCAGGGTTGCGGCATAACGCAGCAATTCGGTTACGTTGCCGACCCCGCCCTGGATGCAATATTGCCACAGCCGGTGCAGCGCCTCGGCCGGCAGGCTGGACAGGCCCGCCAGTTCCGCGTCCGGCTGGTCGTCGCCGGGTAGAAGCGCCAGCGCGATGCCGTGCTTGCGGCAGGCCTCGGTCAGCTGCTCGACGCCGTAAGGCCAATAGCCGCGCCCGCCCAGCAGCCGGACGACGATCAGCTTGGCGTGGCGCGCCACCTCTTCGGCATAGAGGTCAACCGACAGGTTATGGCCAAGATGCAACAGGTTGGCGAGCCGCAGGCTGGGCGCGTCGGCATCTTCCGCCAACCGCCGCGCCTGGGCTTGGGCCAGGCAGGCAATCTCGGTATCGGCGGCGGTGAGCATGACGATATCGCCCGGCGTCTGGCCGAGGTCGACCGCCTCCGACCCGTCGTCGATAGTCCCTGGCTGTGCAGCAAGAAGATGCATGTTCTGTCGACAACGCTCCGCCTGTGTGCCTCTGTCTCACCCCCACCCCGACCCTCCCCCATCAAGGGGGAGGGAGTTAAACGAGTTGCACCTCTTAAAGCCCTCCCCCTTGATGGGGGAGGGTTGGGTGGGGGTGCTCTGCGCTCGATCCTACTCCGCCGCCTGGGCCGGGGCTACCGCGTCGCGAATCGCACGCTCGATGGCCGCGCGGTCGAGACCCTGCAGGCCGATCACCACCAGCTCGCTGCGCCGCGCTTCTCCATTGCGCCAGTCGCGGTCGAAATAGCGCTGGAAGCGGGGTCCGACGCCCTGGACGACCTCGCGGCGGTCGCGGCCGGGGCGGTCGAGGAAACCCTTGATGCGCAGCACGTCGTGGGTTTTCACGACTTCGATCAGCCGGGCTTCAAGCGCTTCTGCATCCAGCACCGCGCCCAGTGCCACGGTGAAGCTTTCGAAATCGTCATGGTCATGCTCGCCATCGACGCCGTCGTGGTGCGACCGGCGCGCGTCGAGGTCGTCCTCGGCCGCCGCCTCGATGCCCAGCAGCGCCGCCGTATCGACCCGCGCATGGGCGCTGTGCACCAGATGCACGCCGGCACGGACGTTGGGCGCCAGGTCGGCTTCGACCTTCGCCAGCCCACCCGAGTCCAGCAGGTCGGCCTTGTTCATGATCACCATGTCGGCGCACAGCAACTGGTCCTCGAATACCTCTTCGAGCGGGTTTTCATGGTCCAGCGACGGGTCGGCCTCGCGCTGGGCCTGGATGGCGGCCGGATCGTCGGCGAAACGGCCGGCGGCGACGGCGGCCGCATCGACCACGGCGATCACGCCATCCACCGTGACCCGGGCCCGCACTTCCGGCCAGTTGAAGGCGCGCACCAACGGCTTCGGCAACGCCAGGCCGGAGGTTTCGATCAGGATATGGTCGGGCGGTTCGGGCCGGTCGATCAGCGCCTCGATGGCGGGCAGGAAATCGTCGGCCACCGTGCAGCAGAGACAGCCATTGGCGAGTTCCACCACATCGTCCTCGTCGCAGCCCTCGATGCCACAGCCCAGCAACAATTCGCGGTCGATGCCGAGATCGCCGAATTCGTTGATCAGGAAGGCGAGACGCCGGCCCTGGTTGTTTTCGATCATATGGCGGATCAGGCTGGTCTTGCCGGCGCCGAGAAATCCGGTGATGACGGTCGCGGGGATGCGTGCGGCCATGGGTTTCCTGTTCCTATTACTTCAATATCAATGGTAGCCCGGCGGCGACGAATAGCACGCGATCGGCCACATCCGCCACCGTCTGGTTCAATCGGCCGGCCTGGTCGCGAAAGGCCCGCGCCACCGCGTTGTCCGGCACGATGCCCAGGCCAACTTCATTGGAGACCAGCACGACCGGCGCGGCGATGTCTTGCAGGCGCGCGGCAAGCGCTGCCGTCTCGGCGTCAATGTCGCGCCCCGCCCCGGTCAGATTGCCGAGCCACAATGTCAGGCAATCGACCAGGATGGGCCGCGCGAGATCGGCGTTCGCGGTCAGGGCGTCGACAAGATCGAGCGGTTCCTCCACCGTTTGCCAGACCGGCCCGCGCCGTTCGCGGTGTTCGGTGATTCGGGCCTGCATCTCGTCGTCCAGCGCCTGCGCCGTCGCCAGATAGATGGCGCCGTCATAACGCTCGTTGCCGAGCGCCGATTCGATCATCTGCTCGGCATGGCGACTCTTGCCCGACCGGGCGCCGCCCAGGACCAGCGTAATACGAGGCAGGATCTTGCCGTTCATCCGCGCCGCCGCCGTCAGGCCTTGGCTTCCGCCTTGACCCAGGAGTCGCGAAGCACCGAGATATCGTCGAGCTTCGGCCGCTGGTTGACCGCGACGACGCGCCAATGAGCGGCGCCATCGGCCATCGCGATATGGTCGATGCGGGTCAGGGAAAGATTCTCGATGGTGAAAGTCAGGGCCGCTTCGGCCTGCAAGCCGAGCGCGATGGCCAGCGCCGCGCGCACCGTGCCGCCATGGCCGACCGAGACGATATCGCGCCCGGCATGGTCGCGGGTCAGCCGGTTTACCGTCGGGGCGAGCCGCGCCAGCAGGTCGGCGAAACTCTCGCCCTCGGGCGGGCGTTCATAGGCCGGGGCCAGCCAATAGGGATGGCGGCTGCCACGCGAGTCCCAGATTTCCGGATAGGTCATGCCCTGCCAGGCGCCGAAAGACTGTTCGCGCAGGCTCGGCTCCTCGATCGGGTCGGGCAGGTCCAGCCCGGCACCGGCAATCGCCGCGGCGGTCTTTTTCGTGCGCAGCAAATCGCTGGTCACCAACAGCGCGTCGTCGGGCAGCATGGTGCTGAGGCCCTGAAAGGACTCGAGATCGGAAACGTCACAATCCTTATCGCTCTGGCCATAACAACGGCCTTCCGGGTTGGGCACCGGGGCATGGCGGATCCACCACCAGCGGGTAACGGTTGTCGTCATATTCGGGCTTTCCTTAAATTACTACCAATAGCGCTAGCAGCGCGGCGATTTCCGCCGTTTGTTGCACGGCACCAAGAATATCGCCGGTGTAACCGCCCAGCCTGCGCCGCGCAAGGGCGGCAACGGCAAAGGTGGAAATGAAGGCGGCCAGAAGTATGGCAACCGCCCCCGCCGGCTCCAGCAACAGCACCGCCAGCAACCCCGATAGCCCGATACCGAACGCCGTGTCTACGACGGCGGGCTTGCCGGCAGCCGACCCCAGCCCGGTCGAACTCGCCCTGGGCAGCGCCAGCATCACCACCGGCATGGCGGCGCGCGACATCGCGCCGACCGCCGTCATCGCCAGAACCACCGCCAGCGGGTCGGCAATTGCCGCCAGGGCCGACGCGCGCAGGCCAACGCTGAAGATCAACGCCAACACGCCGTAACCGCCGATCTTGCTGTCGCGCATGATGCGGATTGATTGTTCCGGGCTGTGGCCGGCCAGCCCGTCGGCGCTATCGGCCAGCCCGTCTTCATGCAAGGCGCCGGTCGTAACGACCGTCGCCGCCAGCGCGATGAGGGCGCAGGCCAGCACCGGCAACCCGGCCAGCGCCGCCAGCCAGTACGCACCGCCACCCAGCGCGCTGACCGCTAGGCCAATAATGGGGAACGCGGCGACCGCGCCGGCCAGTTCCGCTTGAGGCGCGCGCACCGGCAGGCGGGTCAGGAACATCGCGGCCACCGCGGGCGCGCTCAGCCAGCGCTTGGGGCCTGGCCGGTCACTGTTCTGCTTGTCGCTGATCCGGTCCAATTGGTCCCTCATTCGCGATTTCGGCTGCCGCAAGCGGTTACGATGTTTTATAGAGCAGCGTCATTGGTGTGACCATAAGAGCGAACAGGGGAATTGCATGAGCGACAAATTCGGCTCGCTGCGGGAAATAGGCGAAATTCTGGGCAACCTGCCCGGACCCGCCGACGAGGCCGCCGCCAGGGCCGCGGACCGCGAGGGGCAGTTGACCAAGCCGCCGGGCGCGCTGGCCCGGCTGGAAGAGCTGAGCGAATGGCTGTGTCGCTGGCAGGATCACCATCCGCCTCGGCTGGAGCGTCCCCGGGTCGCGGTATTCGCCGGCAATCACGGCGTTGCGGCGCGCGGCGTATCCGCCTTCCCGCCCGAGGTCACGATGCAGATGGTCGCCAATTTCAGGGCCGGCGGGGCGGCGATCAACCAGCTTTGCAAAACTTTCGACGCGGAACTTCAGGTCTATGAGATGGGCCTGGAGGAACCGACCGCAGACTTCACCCAGGGCCCCGCCATGGGTGACGCCGAATGCGCCGGGGCAATGGCCTACGGCATGCTGGCGGTGGAGGATGGCATCGACGTCATCTGCCTGGGCGAGATGGGCATCGCCAACACGACCAGCGCCGCGGCGCTCTGCCACGCCCTGTACGGCGGCGAGGCGGCCGACTGGACCGGCCCGGGCACCGGCGTCCAGGGCGATGCGCTGGACAACAAGACGCGCGTGGTCGCCGAGGCCGTGGCGCTGCATGCCGACGCGCAGGGCGATCCGCTGGAAATCATGCGCCGGTTGGGCGGACGGGAGCTTGCCGCCATTACCGGCGCGGTCATCGCGGCGCGCATGGGCCGGGTGCCGGTGCTGCTGGATGGCTACGCCACGACGGCGGCGGCCGCAATCCTGCACCGCATCGACGCCCGACTGATCGACCATTGCGTGGTCGCGCATTGTTCGGCAGAGCCGGGCCATACCCGCCTGTTGCGGGCGATCGGCAAGGAACCATTGCTGAGTCTGGGCATGCGGCTGGGCGAGGCGTCGGGCGCGGCGCTGGCGCTGGGCCTGTTGAGGGCGGCGGTCAATTGCCATACCGGGATGGCGACCTTCGCCGAGGCCGGCGTCAGCGACAAAGAGTGATGGCGGCGTTTCGGGGTGGGTTTCAGCCAACGCGACAGCGAGGCGCCGACCCTATTTGCGGGCGCCTTTCAGGAAGATCGACACGGCTTGTTCGAGGCTGCGCTCCGCTTCTTCCTTCGTGGGACGGGTGCCAACACCGAACAGTAGGCTCGTGAAATAGGGTCCCTTGACCATATTGATGAACTGGTTGGCGGCCGTAGTCGGGTCGCCGACATCGAGCACGCCGGCCTCCTGAAGCTTGGCTAGATAGTTTCCCAAGAAATTGCACATCGGGTCGGGGCCCGTGCTGCAGAACATCTGGCTGAGTTCCGGAAATTGCGGGCTTTCC
>CAXMQC010000435.1:0-1653 GCA_964195285.1 Akkermansiaceae bacterium | reverse complement strand
GCCCGACGTGGTGCTGGGATGCCTGGAGCAGGCCAGACCGGGGATCGCCCCGGCCGAGGGCGCATCAAGCCTGTGGAACCCGATGCTGTCCGGCGGGCGCGGCATCACCGGCGAGCATGATTACGGCGACGCCCTGCCCTTCTCGGTCACCATATTCCACTCCGGCGGAACCGGCGCGCGACCGGGCAAGGACGGGCTCAGCGCCACCGCCTTCCCCTCGGGCGTGCGCAACACGCCCGTCGAGATCACCGAATCCATCTCGCCACTGATCTTCCGCCGCAAGGAATACCGGCCGGAATCCGGCGGCGCCGGCAAATACCGGGGCGGCGACGGCCAGGTGATCGAGATCGCCCATGCCCAAGGCGCGCCCTTCGCGATTTTCGCCCTGTTCGACCGCATCGACAACCCGGCGCGCGGCCGCAATGGCGGCGCGGAAGGGGCGGCCGGCGATATCCGCCTGGGCAGCGGCGCGAAGCTGAAGGGCAAGGGCAAACAGATCGTGCCGGCCGGCGACACTGTGATACTCGAGCTTCCGGGCGGCGGCGGATATGGCGGCGCCTGAACTTCACTTGCCGCTTCAGACGACCCGCACGACATCAACCTTTCTCATCTGGCGAGAAAGGCATCCATCGCATCCCTGGTCTTTTCCGCCTCGGCCACTATCCAGTTTGAGAAGGCAGTCTGCAATGGTGACTTTTGTGCGGAACCCAACGAGACAAGCCTGTAAGAATAACCCGTACGCCAGCACTTCGAAGGTCCGAACGGGGCCACCAGCCTGCCCGCATTCAGGTCCGGCAGCGCGATCGAGAGCTGCCCCAAAAACAGGCCATGTCCGGCAAGGCCCGACCGGATCGCCATCGTCGTGAGCGTGAATTTGAGCCCCTGCTTGAGCGCCGGTATGGCATAGCCGAACCGATGCCCCCACTCGTCCCACTCGATCCAGTCGGGATCGGTCGTCGATCTATCGACATACAGCAACGGGACCCCTGCGAGCGCGTCGGATCTCTCCCGCGGCCCGATATTGAAGGCTATTTCCGGTGCGCACAGCGGGACCAGGACTTCGCCGAACAACTCTATTTCGACGCGTGGCGTTGAGGTGGCCTTCGCGTATCGAAGGCCAAAATCATATTCGCTGTTTTCATTGTAGAAACTCTGTGGCGTCGAATCGATACGCAAGTCGATCTCGGTTTGATTTGCCAGAAACACCGACAGACGAGGCGCCAGCCATCGTTCGGTAATCGTGGGATTTACCGTAACAAACAAACGATTGGGCGCGTCGTTCTGCGCGAACAGGGACATGGCCTCGCGCAATTTATCAAATCCCGCCGCAAGCTTCCTTGCCGCCCGCACCGCAACTTCCGTTGGCTCGAACCGATTTGATCGGCGGATCAGCAGGCTCTGGCCAAGCGCAGCCTCCAGCGAGCGTACCTGCTGGCCGATGGCAGCCGGTGTGACGCCAAGTTCATCGGCGGCAGCCTTGAAACTACCCTGTCGGACGGATGCCTCAAGAGCCCGAAGCGCGTTCAAACGTGAGAGATCAGGCATATCGTCTGATAAAGAAAATCTTTATCAATTGCAAGAAATAATGCCTTGTTGTGGTGGATTTTTTAATCAGAATAACATTTCAGCAATTAGGTTTGCTTTATCTGACGA
>CAXMQC010000434.1:0-3210 GCA_964195285.1 Akkermansiaceae bacterium | reverse complement strand
ATCGTGTTTGCGGGATGGATTGCCTTTATTCCTTCACCAAAGGAGCCGCCTTATGTGTTCATCACAGCCTGGGGCGGCAAAGGCGAAGACGAGGGACAATTCAACGATCCCACGGGAATCGCTATCTCCGAAACGCAAGTCTTTGTGTCGGATGCGCGTAACGGGCGCATCCAGGTGTTCGACTTGAACGGCAAATTCCTGCGCAGTTTTGGCAACCCAGGCGACAAGCTTGGAGAGTTGAGCCGACCAATGAACTTGTCGGTTCGCGGCGGCGCGCTCTATGTCGCGGAATATTTCAATGATCGGATACAGGTTTTCTCACTGGACGGGACGCCCAAGCGCGTCATAGGCAAGGCCGGGGCCGGGCCGGGAGAATTTAATGCGCCAGGCGGGGTTGCCGTTGATCGCGCCGGCACGATTTATGTGGCCGATTTCTACAACCATCGCATCCAGAAGCTGAAAGCTGACGGGAAATTTGTCCGTCAATGGGGCGCAAGCGCTGAGCGAAAACCGCTGAGCGACGCCGATGGAGTTTCTTTCAGCTATCCGACCGACGTGGCCATCGCGGCTGACGGAAAGCTGTATGTGGCCGACGGCTATAATGACCGGGTGCAGGTGTTCAACACCGACGGAACCTTTTCGCACAAATGGGGTGGTCCGTTCGCCGCAAACATATACGGGCCGTTCAAAGGCTGGTTTGCGACCGTGACGAGTGTTGCGATCGGCCCGAAGGGCAACATCTTCGTTGCCGATTTCTATAATGACCGTATCCAGAAATTTGCGCCCGACGGCACGTTTTTGACGAGTTTTGGGCAGCGCGGCAATGGCAAGGGTGAGCTGCGCTATCCGATTGCGGTGGCCGTGGCGGGCGATGGAAGTGTGTTTGTTGCGGATTACGGCAATAACCGCATTCAGAAATGGCGACAATAGCGCAGGCGGCCTAGGCCTGATGATCTAGCACCATTCGCATTGACCTAGGGTCCGGACACTACCCCTTCCTGCAATGCCTTTTGTGCTCCGAAGGGGATGGGCAGAAATCAGGCGGTATGATCAACCGGCGGAATACACCTTAACCAGGCAGCCAAACCATCCAGCTATGTGGGACCAGCTCACACGAGATCGGTAGAGATTTGCCATATGTGAGCCCCCGCTCTCTATCGGCGCCGCAAAATTGCGTGTAACCAGTCCCCCACGGTGAGGGTGCGCCGGTCATCCCTGATGCGGCCAATCAACTGCACGCCGACGGGCAGCCCCGAACCGCCGCTGAGCCCGGGAATGCTCACGCAAGGCGCTCTCAGCGCCGTTCCCACGCGGTTGAATATGGGGTCGCCGGTGGTGCCGAGGCCCTCGGGCGCCTGCCCCGGGGCGCTCGGGCAGAGCAGCACGTCGACGCCGTCCATTGCCGCGTCGAGGCCGGCTTGCGCGGTGGCGATGACGGAAAGGGCATCGTCATATTGCTCCACCGTGCAGGCGAGGCCGGCCTCGGCTCGCGCGACAAAACTTTTGCTGACCCTGTCGCGATGGAAAGCGAGCTCATAGGCGGCCGAATTGGCGGCTTCGAAAGCAACGACATTCGCCTGAGCTTCTGCCAGCGGCGAGAACGGCGCCGGCATGGTGATCTCGCGGATCCCGCCCCCGGCGCCGGCGGCCAGCCGGGCGGCGGTTTCCAGGGCGGCCTCGGCATCCTCGTCGGCGGCTGGCCATTCGTGGGTGCGGCATAGGCCGATGCGGGGCGGTGTCCCGAGTTTGCTATCGAGGCGGAGGGAAGGCCGTCGGCTCAGAATGGAAACAAAGTATGCGGCGTCGGCAACACTGCGCGAAAACACCCCGACCGTGTCGAAGGTATCGGCCAATGGCCGTATGCCGGTGCGGTCGATAAGACCGAAACTCGGCTTATATCCGACCACGCCACAATACGATGCCGGCCGCAGGATTGATCCCACCGTCTGCGTACCAAACGCCAGTGGCGCCATGAAGTCGGCGACGGCGGCGGCCGATCCGCTCGATGAACCGCCCGGGGTATGCGCCGGATTATGGGGATTGGCTGTTTTGCCCGGTTCGAAAAAGGCGAACTCCGTTGATACCGTCTTGCCGAGCACCAGGCCCCCCGCGGCCCGCGTCCGAGCCACGCAGGACGCATCCGATGGCGGGCGATATCCCTCGTAGATCGGGGAGCCGTAAGCGGTCGGCATGTCGACGGTATCGAAGATGTCCTTGACGGCGACCGGGATGCCGTGAAGCGGCTGGTCGGAGGGGTCGTTGTCGGCGTTGCGGGCGGCGTCAAGCGCCTGTTCGGGAGACAGGAACGTCCAAGCGCCGACCGTGTCCTCGCGTTGCTCGATTCGCTGCAGACAGGAGGTAACCAGCGCTTCCGAGGTCAAGGTCCCCGCCCGGATCCGGCTCAATGCCTCGATAGCGGTGAGTTCGTTGGGCTGTTGCGGCGCCATTACCGGATATTCCAGCGTCGGGCGATTTCGGTATACGCTTCGACCGCCTCACCGATCCTATCGACGATGCAGTATTCATCGGTCTGATGGGCCATGGTCGCTTCGCCAGGGCCGAGGATGACGGTTGGGGCGCCACCATAAGCCGGCGCCAGGGCGGAAGCGTCGGTGAAGTAGGTCGCAGTATGCGCCTCGGGGCGGGACCCCAGAATACCGCTCATGATGTCGAAAACCTCTTGCATCCACTCATTGGCGGGATCGGTCAGCACCCCGCTGACATCGACGACGGTCTCAAGTTCGACGCCGTCGCCGAGATACCCGGAAAGGTTGGAAAGAATGGTAGCGTGGTCCTGACCCGGGGTGGTGCGAATATCGATGCCGATTTCGGCCATATCCGGAACCGAGTTGAAATTCAATCCGCCATGCACCGTGCCGACATTGAGCGTCGGCTTGCCGAGTATGGCGTCCGGGGCGATGTTAAAATCGAAATCCTCGAGCTTGCCGATGGCGTTTGCCGCCTTGTAGACGGCGTTGACGCCTTTCTCCGGCATTGATCCGTGAGCCGTGACTCCGGTGGTTCTGGCGGTCAACCAAATCGCCCCCTTGTGGCCGATCCAAGGCTGGTTCGACGACGGTTCGGCGACGACGATGGCACCGGCTTCCCCGAGCACGTCTCCGAGACCTGCCATGTGATAGGCACCTTCGCACCCTGTCTCCTCGCCGGCGGTAATCACCAGGATCACGCCGGGTCCCGCCGCCAGCTCCC
>CAXMQC010000433.1:0-7326 GCA_964195285.1 Akkermansiaceae bacterium | reverse complement strand
TTACAGGCTGCGACCGAGCCCGCGGAGACGCCAACACACAGTGCGTCTTTGGTGATCCAGCCGGCATCGACAACGATGCTCAGATCGCCTTGGGTTATCGGAACAGGTGCCAGGAACATTGCGGTCATTGTGGTTCCCGCTGGCGATGTCCAGCTTTCGGAGCCTTCAACATCCGCCAGCATCGCGCCTCCGGCCAGAGCAACCGCGATCTCCGCCGCCGCCTTGCCAAGTTCACGCGCGTCCTTCCACACAGAAACAGTCTGCGTGCCTAGGGCTACGCGGTTCAACGCCGCGTGGTCGCCGTCCTGCCCCGAGACCGGAATGCCTTCCATGCCCTGCGCCGTCAGCGCCGCTACAACACCACCAGCCGTGCCATCATTAGAGGCCACAACCGCATCAACCTTGTTGTCTTGCGCGGTCAGGATCTGTTCCATGTTGCGCTGCGCATTGGCTGGTAACCAGCCATCGGTATAGGCTTCGCCAACAATTTTGATGGCGCCGGAATCGATCGCCGCCTGCAGAATTTCCTGCTGACCGCCGCGCAGAAAATCTGCGTTCGGATCGGCTCCTGAGCCTTTGATCATCACATAGTTGCCAGTTGGTTGTGCGGCCAGTACCGCGCGAGCCTGCATCCGGCCAACTTCCACATTGTCGAAGGTCAGGTAAAACGCCCGCGGGTCTTCGATAAGACGATCGTAAGCGATCACCGGGATGCCTTCGTCAGCTGCTGCACCAACAGCCGGTCCGGCAGCCGAGGCATCCTGCGCCAGAATGATCAGCGCGGTGGCACCGCGCGCGATCAGGCTTTCAACATCGGACAACTGTTTTGACGAAGAGCTCTGCGCATCGGCAGAGATATATTTTGCACCAGCAGCGTCCAGCACGGATTTCATCGCCGCTTCATCTGTTTTCCAGCGTTCTTCCTGGAAATTCGACCAGGACACGCCAACCACCAGTTCAGCGGCGGCCGCCACGTTCGCGGCTGTAAAAACAGCCATGCCCAAGGCAAGGGCGGATAGTAGTTTTAGAAGTTTCATTGGTTCGCTCCCAACTGTGAAGATATGGACTATACCGTTACGGATTGTTTTCTATTATTATTTTTGGCGACCGGGGCCGCGGGACACGCCGTCCACCAGGGACGGTAGCAAACTCTCAATTCGGTGGCAGCCAGGGCTGCGCCTGCGCGGCGCCGCGGGTGAGGCGCGCGAACTGATTGGTGTATACACGCACCCACGGCCCCCACTCGCCGTCCGGCCAGCGCACGCGCACCCGGGCGCGTTCCGCGGTGCCGACGCCGAAATGCAGCCAGCCGTGACGGCCGCTCGCATGACCGCCGCCGACAGTTACCTCGCGGCTCAGGGTGCGGGCGCCGACCCGAACTTCGATCCAGGCGCCGATGGCGTGGCGATTGCCGCCGTCCTGCAATAGCTTCAATTGCAGCCAATTGCCCATGGGAACCGGCCGCGATGCGGTGCCTAATCCGACGTTGCGCCAGACCTCGACCGGTTGCTGGCGATTGACAACGAGAAGATCTGGCAGACCATCGAGATTGAAGTCCGCCAGCGAGGCGCCGCGCGCCTTGGAATAAGTGACGATTCCGGCTTCCTCGCCGACTTCGACGAAACTGCCGTCGGCCTTGCCCATCAGCAGATTGTTGGGGTCTTTCGACGCGAAACCATCCATCGCCTCGACGTTGCCCTTGGCGATGAACAGATCCATCTCGCCGTCATTGTTGATGTCCTTGAATTCCGGGTGCCAGGCGGTGGAGGGCTGGATATCGCCACCGCTGTATGGGCGGTGCGCGGTCATGCCGCGCTTGCCCGCCTCATCGCCGTAAACCGGCGCCTCAGTACCCTTGATCAGCACGCGCAATTTATTGTCGCCCATACTGGTCAGGAGATAATCGGGATAACCGTCGCCGGTAACGTCGTGGCTGGCGATGCCCATGCCCCAGATTGTCAGTTTGCGCCATCCATCGCGGCGGTCATACAGGCTTGGCTTGCCGCCCGCCGACATTTTCCACAGCTGTTCCTGGCCGCCCCGGTAATACTGGCGGTCGTTGGTGAGCCGCAGGTCCGGCACACCGTCCCTGTTCCAGTCCGAGAACAGGGCCGACAATGTGCAATAGCTGGGTTCGAGCGCCAAAAACTCGGCGAATCCGCCGCCCGTCCTTGGCCGCCAAAGTCGGTTGGTCGCACAGGTGCCGAACGGTGTGCCCGGCGCCTCGCGGTCGACATAGTTACCGAAGAATAGGGTCGGCCAATTCGCGCCCTTTTCCCAACGCGCGGTGAAAGCGGTGGTCCAGTCTTTGCCGCCCAGGTAGCTCCATGCTTCATTGGCCGCCTCGAACCGGCAGCCGCCGAGGCCTCTGAACAGCTTGTTTTCGCCGACCCGCAGGACAACCAGATCGAGGACGCCGTCGCCATCGATATCGAGTGGATAGGCGCCGGTCGCGTTTTCCAGGGTCAATGGCGCGGCGTCGACCTTGGCGAACCTCAACGCACCGCCGACATGGGATATGTTGCGGTACAAGGCCCCCGGGTTGGTGCCACCGGCCAGGTAGACGTCTTCCAGGCCGTCCGCGTTACAGTCGAATGTCGCCACGCCGCCGCCGACAAAGAACTCCCAACCGCCATCGTAGACATGGTCGATACCGGATTGTTCGGCGACATAGCGCGGCGCCTCATAGGCCTGCACCATACTGGCCTTCAGTAAAACGATGGCGATCAGAAGTGCCCTCACCGTCGGACCTCCTGACCGGCGATGCGCAGGGTCTGCAGGAAGGCAATGATCCGGCGCCGATCGATCTCGTCCAGTGCCTCGAAGGCGGCGCGGGATTGGGCCGCGTCGCCGCCGTGACTGAGGATTGTTTCGCGCAGCGTGGTCAAATCGCCACGATGGCCGTAGGGCGCGGTGGATCCAACCCCCCATAGGCGCGCGGTGAGAAATTCGTCACGGTTGACGAAACGCTGGGCAAGCAGTTCGTTGGCAAAGTGGGGATGCTCTGCGTCGGCGATGACGTGGCGCTTGAAGTCGGAAAAGACGGGCACCAGCACGCGGCCCTTTTCGTCGCGTTGCAGGCCGGAAATGTCGATTTCCAGACTGACCGGCGTCGTTACCTCGGCCTGGCGCAAATTGCCCGCCGGATTATAGGGGCCGGGTTCGGTAAAGACGTGGGACTCCAGCGGCAACGCCGGGACATGGCACGACGCGCAGCCGACCTCTGCGAACAGGTCCCGGCCGCGCGCGACGGCGACAGCGTGATCCGGCGCTTCCGGCGCAACGGAAACCGGGAATGGCAGCAACGCCTGGAAGGCGACCAGGGCGGTTACGTCGCCAATACCGATCTCATCTTCCACCCCATCTTTATCGAAGTCGGGGGTATCGGTGTAGCGCGCGCCAAAGCGTTCCACCGCCTGCATGCCGTGATGGCTATTCAGGGCGTTGACGGTAAATTGGCGCAGCGAGGTGAACACGCCCTTTTGGCTGAACGGTCGGACAAGCAAATCCTGATCGACCCCCTCGAGCCTGGTAACATCCATGTAACTATCCGGATACAGGACCAGATCACCAAACGAGACTCCCTTGGAGGTCAGGGTCACGCTTACCTGACGACCGGTCGCGCGGGCCTCGCGGGCGGCCACAAGCCGCTGTGCGCGCAGGTCTCGGGTCATTTCGCGGGCCAGCAATTCGACCAGGCCGCTGCCGTTCAACGCCGGCGTGCCGCGCTCATTGGAAAATTGCGGGTCCACGGAATCGAAATCAGCGTCGCTGAAACCCTCGGCGACGAAGGCATTGGCTGCGAACTCACCAGCGCCACCCGCCACCGGATCGTTGTGACAACCCCGGCAGGCATTGGAGTCGGCCCCCGCTGTGCGGAAAAAACGCGGCAAGCTACCCGGTTCCGCTTTCGTCGGGACGATGGCTCCCGTGGCGCCGGGCCGCCCGGCGCCCTCGGCGGCGGTAAATTTGGCGAGGAACAGGGCGCGGCCCTGGGCGACCAGATCCTCGCTGGCCAAACGAGCCGCCGTTTCCTGAGTCAGCCTGTCTGGCAATGCGGTTTCAATGCCAATAGCGTCCGTGGCCCAAACACGGCCCCCGTAGGCGACGACCAGGCAAAGCGCCAAAACGCTGGCGAGCAGGCGGGTCATGTTAAACATACCGGTTGGCCATTACGATCCTGTCCCGATCATAGTAGCGAAAGGCCAGGGGATTGTCGGAATCCGGTCCCTCGCGGGAATTTTTGTCGACCTTGCCGAAATATGTGCGCATCAATGGCTCCCCTGGTCAACGAACTCGGATTTCAAGAGCTCGTATAGCCGGGCGAAACGCTCACGCCGCGGCGCCAGGGCGGTGCGCAGCTTGGGGTCCGGTTCGTTCACGTGGCTGACCGGCGGGGGCGTGCAGAAAAATTCCGCGGGTTCATCATTTGCCGCAAGACGCGCGAGCCGGGCGGCACCGAAGGCCGGCCCGACTTCGCCCGCCGGGTGATAGGTCAGCGGCCGGTCGAGCACCGACGCCAGGATGCGGCCCCAAGGCTCGCTCCGCGCGCCGCCGCCGATGACCGAAACCGTCCCTATTTGGGCGCCCGCGGCCAGCAATGCGTCCTGGCCGTCGGCGAAAGCGAAAGCCACGCCTTCAAGAACCGCGCGACCGAGCGAGGCACGATCGGTTTCGTGGGTAAGGCCGAAGAATACCCCCTTGGCATTCGGATTGTTGTGCGGCGTGCGTTCGCCCGACAGGTAGGGCAGGAAGATCACGTCCGTCTCGCCCGCCGTCTCGGCCTCGGCCAACAGGGCCGCCTCGTCGGCCGCCCCGGTTACCGCGGTCACCCATGACAGGCAGGACGCCGCCGACAATATGACGCTCATCTGGTGCCAGGTATCCGGCAGGCAGTGACAAAAGGCGTGTACGCCCTGGCCCGGGTTCGGCGCGTAACGCTCGTTGGTCACAAAATATACGCCCGATGTACCGAGCGACAGAAAAGCGCGGCCCGGCATCACGGCGCCGATCCCAACGGCACCCGCCGCATTGTCTCCCGCGCCGCCGGCGACTACGTCGGCGGGCGACAGTCCCCAGGCGGTCGCAATATGCGGCGCCAGCCTGGCCGAGACCGCGCTGCCCTCGACCAGACGGGGCATGTGATCGCGGGTCATGTCACAGGCCGCCAGCATGGCATCGGACCAGTCGCGCCGCGCCACGTCAAGCCACAGTGTGCCGGCGGCATCCGACATCTCGGAAACCGCCTCGCCGGTCATAAGAAGTCGGACATAATCCTTGGGCAACAGCACCTTGGCGACCCCGGCGAAGATTTCAGGTCCGTGCTTGGCCACCCAGATCAGTTTTGGCGCCGTGAATCCCGGCATGGCGAGATTGCCGGTGATGTTCGCCGTATCCGGCTCGCGCGCCATCAATTCCGCGCACTCGGCGCCGCTGCGTCCGTCGTTCCACAGGATGGCCGGACGCAAGACCTTGTCATCGGAATCGAGCAGCGTCGCACCATGCATCTGTCCCGACATGCCAATGCCGCGGACGGCGCCGTACTCGGCCGGCCGGTCGGAACGCAACGCCGCCATCACCGCCGCCACAGCCTGCCACCAGGCATCAGGATCCTGTTCCGACCACAAGGGCCGGTGACGCTGCACGGACAGCGGTGCGCTGGCGTTGGCAAGGATTTCCTGCTTTTCGTCAACCAGAACCGCCTTCACGCCAGACGTGCCTATATCGAGGCCTATATACATATGATGTACCCAACTGAGGGTAATAACCTCCCTGTTATTGATCAGATTGATGGGATCATGCACATAATTCCATCAAAAATCAAATCAAACCACGATTTTTCCTGAAATTTTGTGCCGGATAGATCTTAATAGATTGTTATTATGTCATTTTATTCCGACAGAAATGTTCGTTAAAAACTGAAAAATCTCCGAATCCAATCAAATTGATGTGTTTCATTGCTTTGTTATGATCGGTTTGATATATTTAAGTCCGTCAACATCCTGATTGACGCCGAAAAGGCTATGGACATGCCGAAATCGAGGATCCGCCATACTGATATCGCACGCGAGGCCGGCGCGAGCATCGCGACCGTCGACCGCGTATTGAACGGCCGTCCCGGGGTCAGCCAACATACCGCACAACGTATCCACGACGCGGTGCACCGCCTGGAAGGGCGCGGCGGGCGGGTGTCCGGCCCACGCAAGTCACAGCTGCGGTTCGACTACATCATGCCCGGCGGCCCGAATGCATTCTGGAAACTGCTGGCCGACGGCGCGGCGGCGGCGGGCGAAGCGCTGGCCGGCGAGGGCGTGGTGGTCCGCTGCCATTCGGTCGAGGGATTTGACGCGCAGGTTCTGGCCGACAGGATCCGCGAGGTCGGCGCCGAATCGGATGGTCTGGCAGTGGTGGCGCTGGAAAACCCGGCGGTCCGCGAGGCGGTCCGCGAGTGCTTCGACGCCGGAACGCCTCTCGTCACCATGGTGGCCGATCTGTCGACGCAAAAGAAAGTCGGCTATGTTGGTTTGGAAAATCGTGCAGCCGGTCGTACCGCCGGGTACCTGATGGGCCGCTTCCTGGCCGGCAGGAAGGGCAGACTGGCGCTGTTCGAGGGCAGCCTCGATCTATCTTATCGCGACCATCAGGAACGCGACATAGGCTTCCGCGACGTGTTGCGCGAACTGTTCCCCGATTTGACGGTGACCTTCCGCCACCCGACCCACGACCATCACGAGACGGCCTATCAGGTGACCCGGGACCTGCTCGAGGAGCATCCCGATATTCTCGGCCTCTACAATGTCGGTGGCGACATCCGCGGCAACGCGCGGGCGGTCCAGGAGAGCGGCAGAGCCAATGAGATTGTCTGCATCGGCCACGAGCTGACGGCCTTCAGCCGCCAATTTCTGATCGACGGCACCATGGATGCGGTGATCGATCAGGATCCGGTATTCCAGGCCCGTGAAGCGGCACGGATGCTGCTCAACTTCCACGCCAAAGGTCCCCAGGCTACTGTTCAAAGGATGCCGCATATCAGGATATATCTGCGCGAAAATATGCTGTGAGCGGGGTTGGGTTGGTCGGACTTGTGATAGTTTCGATTGCGGTATGAATTACGCGCGGTGGGGCAAGATCGATGTATGGCGTGCGGAAAGCGAAATCAGTCGGGTGCCACGCCGGGCGTCGAGCGTCTTATACCAAGGAGCGTTAATAATGACTCATTTGATGGGGCTTCGCGGCCCGCCCGGGCAGGCGCGGCTCGAAGCGCGATGCACCCGCATCGGGCAAGGGCCGCAACGCACCCGGCGGGCCGCGAAGCCCCACCGGAGG
>CAXMQC010000432.1:0-1944 GCA_964195285.1 Akkermansiaceae bacterium | reverse complement strand
TTGATCACATTCTGGCCCTATAATATGGAATTGTCGCTGGTCAACTACGATTTCGACGTCATGGATGGTGGCGGCTGGGAAGCCTATGGAAATTCGATCCGATTGGCGCTCTATACCGCTTTCTTCGGCACCATAATCATTTTCTCCGGCGCCTATCTGGTCGAGAAGGGCCGCGGCTTCGGTTTCGGGCGCGGGCTGATCCAGTTTCTGGCGATCCTGCCGATGGCGGTGCCCGGCATGGTGCTGGGCCTGGCCTATATCTTCTTCTTCAACCATCCGGACAACCCGCTCGGCTTCCTTTACGGCAGCATGGGGATCCTGGTGCTGGTCACGATTACCCATTTCTATACGGTCAGCCACCTGACCGCCTCGACCGCGCTGAAACAGATGGACCCCGAGTTCGAGGCCGTCTCGTCCTCGCTGAAGACGCCCTTCTACCGGACCTTCGCCAAGGTTACGGTGCCGGTCTGCCTGCCGGCGATCCTCGACGTGTCGATCTATCTGTTCGTCAATGCCATGACCACCGTGTCGGCGGTGGTGTTCCTTTATTCAAGCGACACCACACTGGCCTCGGTTGCGGTGTTGAACATGGATGACGCCGGCGACATAGCGCCGGCCGCCGCCATGGGGATGATGATCGTCTATACCTCGGCCGGCGTGCGGCTGCTACATGCCCTCTTGACCCGGGGTCTGCATCGGCGCAGCCAGGCTTGGCGAGCCCAGTGACCGACAATACAGGGGAAGATCGATATGGCCGGGGCGTCCAAATGTAATGTCCTGATTATCACCATCGACCAATGGCGGGGCGATTGCCTGTCGGCGGCAGGCCATCCGGTCCTGCGAACGCCGATCTTCGACCAACTGGCGGCGGACGGCGTGCTGTTCACCAACCATTTCACTCAGGCCAGCCCCTGCGGCCCGGCCCGCGCCTCGCTCTATACTGGCATGTATTTGCAAAACCACCGCGTCTGCCGCAACGGAACCCCGATGGACGCGCGCCATACCAATGTCGCGTTGGAGGCCCGCAAGGCCGGTTTTGAGCCGGTGCTGTTCGGCTATACCGACATGGCCCCGGACCCGCGCGGCCGCGACCCGCGGGACCCGGTCTTCGACACTTACGAAGGCGTGCTGCCGGGCATGATCGAACAATTGCGGCTGGCCGACGATCTGGGCCCCTGGCTGGCGGATCTGCGGCGCAAGGGCCATGCGATACCGGGTGCCGGCGAACGGCATATCGATATCTACACACCCGTCGCCGATTATCCGGGCGCGGCCGATCGCGGACCCAGCTTCGCCCCGACCGCCTTTCCGGCAGAAGACAGCCTCGCCGCCTTCATGACCGACCGGGCGATCGACTATTTGGAGTCGCGGCACGAGCAGGCCTGGTTCGTGCATCTGTCCTACTGGCACCCGCACCCTCCCTTCATCACGCCCGAACCCTATAACAGCCGGTACGACCCGGCCGACATGCCAAAGCCGCGGCGCGCGCCGTCGCCGGCCGATGAAGCCGCGCAGCACCCCTTCAGCGCCTGGCGCCTGGAGCGGCAGCGCCGGCGCTACTGGACGCTAGCCGCCGAAACCTGCCCAACCGATATGACGGACGCGGAGCAGGCGCAGTTTTGCGCGACCTACTTCGGCATGATCAACGAGGTGGAGGACAATCTGGGGCGGGTCATCAACTGGCTGAAGGACAGTGGCCAATATGATAACACCCTGATCGTGCTGACCACGGACCATGGCGAACAGATGGGCGACCACTGGTCGCTGGGCAAGGATACCTATTACGACGAGTCCTACCATGTCCCGCTGATCCTGCGTGACCCGCGCAGACCCGCCGGCCATGGCCGCAAGGTCGAGGCCTTTACCGAGACCATCGACGTCATGCCGACGATCCTGGACTGGATCGGCGTCGACATACCGCGCCAGTGTGACGGCCATTCACTG
>CAXMQC010000431.1:0-3984 GCA_964195285.1 Akkermansiaceae bacterium | reverse complement strand
TACGCTCATCAGGACAAGGAGGACGACGCGCTGATCGGCGTCAGATCCTCTGCGCGTCGTCTCGGCGAGAAAACCCGGCCCTTCCTGTTCTTGTTCTACGCGGTAGCGGTCCTGCTGCTCGGCGCATCGGGCTGGGCGGCGGGCATGGCGTGGCCGTTTTATATCGGTCTTGCGGTAGCGGCGCTGCAGCTGGCTTGGCAGGCGGCGGATGTCGACACCGGCTCGCCGCGCGACTGCCTGACCAAGTTCAAGTCCAATAAATGGTTCGGCTTGATCCTGCTGGCCGGCATCGTCGCGTCGGGCCGTTTCTGAACGACGGCGCCATCCTGGTGAGAAGTCCGGGTTAAGGGCTGCTTAAGCTGTTTCCTTTACAAATGAACACCGCATCTCTGGCCAAGTGATGAAGGAGTATTGGAATGAAACAGCTTACCCGGATTGCATTGGCGCTTGCGCTTGTCGTTCTGGCGCCCTTGCCGGCCCTGTCAGCCGAGGCCGAGGTTTCACGCGCACAGTTCACCACGGCTGTTCTCGACCGCGAGCCGATCGACGAGCTCGCGACCCTGAGTCCCGACGCGGACAAGGTGTTCTTTTATACCGAACTGCGCAACATGGACGGCACAACCGTGACACATCGCTGGACTCTGAATGGTTCGGTGATGGCGGAAGTCAGTTTCAACGTGCGGGCGTCCCGCTGGCGGGTCTATTCCAACAAGACGCTGCTGCCGGAATGGCGCGGTGACTGGGTCGTCGACGTTGTCGACGACAAGGGTGTGGTTATCGCCTCCAGGACCGTCGGTTACGGCGCTCAGTAGCCGTTCAACCCTGATCGGCAGGCCCGGCTTTAACCCTTGGCCGGCCGGGACGGGTGCGCGAAGGAAACCGCGTCGCTCGAGATTGCCTTGGTACAGGCGGCCCTGAATTCCGGGTCGTCGACCAGCTTGAGCACGAACCCATCAGCGCCGTCGTCGGGCGAGAATCTTTGCCGTACCACCTCCAGCACTTCCGCCGTCGTCAGCGCCTTGGGCCGGCGGCCTTTCGCCGGCATGGCGGACAGCGCGACCGCGTCCCCGTCATGCATCAGATGGCCGTTCACCCCGACATAGAGATGGACGAAATCCAGGTCTGTCCCGCAGTCGAGGGCCAGCCTGATATCCTCGATTACGGCATATTTGTATTTCGCCGCGGCGAGCTCGGTGCCGTGCATGGCGTCGAGTTGCCGGTCGTCCAGCCAGGTTACCGACAGGGATGCTTCCGCGCCCGGCGCGCGCTGCAGCATGGCGGGAACCGACCCGTAAGCGCTGATATGCGCCGAATAATAAATGTCGAAATCCCGCAGCCATCCACGCTGCACCGGGATCTCTCCCTTGTTGCCGAATTTACGGGTCAATTGATCAGGCGACTGGTTGGAACCAATCGCCAGAACCGGCGTCCTGTTCTTGCGCATCGCCGGGTCGAAGACAGAGACCTCGCCGCCACGCCACAGATAGGATGTTTCGGGAATCGCGTAGGGGTACTCACGGGCGCGGGCGAGCTTTGCTCTGGTCTCGGGCATGGAGGGTCAGACGTGGTCGATTCGATAGCGCATATGCGCGTCGTCGATATGCTTCCACGACATTTGCTGCCACAACGCCTGGGCCTCCTTATAAGACTGGAACGGGCCGTAGCGTTCCTCCTCGCGGCCGTCGGCGAGCTCCTCAAAACCGGTATCGGCATATTCGCCGCCGACAACCCAGTAGGCGCGGGCATCCTCGGTGTTGATGGTATAGCGGACATGGGCGTCGTCGATATGCGCCCAGGACAGGCGCGCCCATTCATCCTTGGCATCCTCGTAGGTCGCGAACGGACCATGCCGTTCAGGTTCGCCGCCACCGGCAATCGTGATGAAATCCGTGTCGGCGTATTCGCCGCCGACAACCCAGTAGGTGTTGGCC
The DNA here is from genome assembly GCA_964195285.1 of Akkermansiaceae bacterium. Lineage (GTDB taxonomy): Bacteria > Pseudomonadota > Alphaproteobacteria > UBA8366 > JADFVY01 > JADFVY01. Next base: position 2,053 of record CAXMQC010000431.1, on the reverse strand, counting down.
ATTTGCGTACTCTCTTCGCCTGACGTTCCCTCCATATCATAACCTGCCGGCGGTATGAAGGCTCTCAAAGCCTGGGTCTCGGACTTGACGCCGCGCACGAGACGGTCTGTATAGGGCGGGAACAACCCGGCGCGCGCATCATGCCCTTTTCATCGCTTCGTGATTTCATCGACCATCTGGAAAGCAATGGCAGGCTGGTGCGGGTATCCGCGCCGGTATCTCCGGCACTGGAGATCACCGAGATCCAGACGCGGCTGCTGGCCGAGGGTGGCCCGGCCGTGCTGTTCGAAAACGTGGTCGACGCCGACGGGCGAAAATTCGACATGCCGGTGCTGGCCAATCTGTTCGGCACCACCGAGCGGGTCGCCTGGGGCATGGGCCGCGAACCGCATGAGTTGCGCGAGGTCGGCGACTCTTTGGCCTTCCTGCGTCAGCCGGAACCGCCGGGCGGCTGGCGCGAGGCGATGGACATGCTGCCGATGGTCAAGACGGTGATGGCCATGAAACCCAGATCAACCGGCCGCGCCCCTTGTCAGGAAATCGTGCTGCAAGGCGACGATATCGATCTGGGTCAACTTCCGATCCAGACCTGCTGGCCGGGCGAGCCGGCGCCGCTGATCACCTGGCCGCTGGTGGTCACCAAGGGGCCGGGCAAGAAACGCGAGGACGACCATAATCTCGGCATTTACCGGATGCAGGTGACCGGCCGCAACACGACCTTGATGCGCTGGCTGAAACATCGCGGCGGCGCCCAGCATCACGCCCGCTGGAAGCAGGAATTGAGCGAGCCGTTGCCGGTGGCGGCGGTGATCGGCGCCGATCCGGGCACCATCCTGGCCGCCGTGACGCCGATCCCCGACACCCTGTCGGAATACCAGTTCGCCGGTCTGCTGCGCGGCCAGAAGGTGGAGCTGGTGGATTGCAAGACCATACCCCTGAAGGTGCCGGCGCAGGCCGAAATCGTGCTGGAAGGCCATGTATCGCTGATGGATTACGGCGACGAAGGGCCCTATGGCGACCATACCGGCTATTACAATTCGGTCGAATCATTCCCGGTCTTCACCGTCAGCGCCATCACCATGCGGCGCGACCCGATCTATCTGTCGACCTTCACCGGGCGGCCGCCCGACGAGCCCAGCATTCTGGGGCAGGCGCTGAACGAGGTATTCATCCCGCTGCTACAACAGCAGTTCCCCGAGATCGTCGATTTCTGGCTGCCGCCGGAAGGCTGTTCCTATCGCATCGCGGTGGTGTCGATGAAGAAGGCCTATCCCGGCCACGCCAAGCGGGTGATGATGGGTGTCTGGTCCTATTTGCGCCAGTTCATGTACACGAAATGGGTCATCGTCGTGGATGACGATATCGACGCCCGGGACTGGAAGGATGTGATGTGGGCGGTTTCGACCCGCATGGATCCGGCCCGCGACATCACGCTGGTCGAGAATACCCCGATCGACTATCTCGATTTCGCCAGCCCGGAATCGGGGCTGGGTTCGAAGATCGGCCTCGACGCCACCGACAAATGGCCGCCGGAAACCAGCCGCGACTGGGGTCGCCAGATCCGCATGAGCGACGAGGTGATCGAGAAGGTCAACGCGATGTGGCCGGAACTTGGGCTGCCGGGCAGCGGCAAGCCGATCTGGAAATGAAAACGGCGGGGCATGCCGCCCCGCCGAAATTCGGTATCGCTGATTGTCGCGTGGTTTACGGCCGTACGTAGGACCAGCCTTCTTCCTGAAGTTCGATGAGCCGCACGACGCCGGACGGGACCGGGGTCGCTTCGGAAAGCAGCGGGATTTCCTTGCCTGCCTTTTTCGCCATTTTGCCGCGGGTAACACCACAGGCCGAAAATTGCAGATTGTCCATCTCCAGCCCCATCACCGCGATGCGCTCCTTCACCGGCGAAGTGTCCGCGCGCAGCATGTGCAGACCGGGGCCGTAGGTGACGATCTCGATATTCACCGTTTCGCCCTTGGACTCATAGTATTTCGATACGTTCTGGGCGTTGTTCAGTGCCAGGTTCATTACCTTGGGATCGTTCTGGTCAACATGG
>CAXMQC010000430.1:0-8202 GCA_964195285.1 Akkermansiaceae bacterium | reverse complement strand
CGTCGCGCGCCAGCAGCCCAATGTCTTTCGCATGAAGCTGCTGGGCGCCGAGGTGGTGCCGGTGTCGTCGGGCTCGCGCACGCTCAAGGACGCCCTCAACGAGGCGCTGCGCGACTGGGTGACCAACGTCGAGAACACCTTTTACATCATCGGCACGGTGGCCGGGCCGCACCCCTACCCGATGCTGGTGCGCGACTTTCAGGCGGTCATCGGCACCGAGGCCAAGGCACAGATGAACGAGGCCGAGGGCCGGCTGCCCGATACCCTGGTCGCCTGCATCGGCGGCGGCTCGAACGCGATGGGCCTGTTCTATCCGTTCCTCGACGACGAGAGCGTCGGCATCCACGGCGTCGAGGCGGCCGGGCGCGGCGTCGAAACCGGTGAACACGCCGCTTCGCTGACCGCCGGCTCGCCGGGCGTGCTGCACGGCAACCGCACCTATCTGTTGCAGGACGAGGACGGCCAGATTACCGAGGCGCACTCGATATCGGCCGGCCTCGACTACCCCGGCATCGGCCCCGAGCACGCCTGGCTCAAGGACATCGGCCGGGTCGAATATTTCTCGGCGACCGACGACGAGGCGCTCGAGATGTTCAAGCTGTGCTCCGAACTCGAGGGCATCATCCCGGCGCTCGAGCCGGCGCATGCGCTGGCCCATGTCGCGCGCATCGCGCCCGGTCTGCCCGCCGACCACATCATCTTGATGAACATGTGCGGCCGCGGCGACAAGGATATCTTCACCGTCGCCGACGCCCTGGAGGTCGAGATATGAGCGCGGCGGATTCCGGCCGTATCCGGCGTCGATTCGAGACGTTGGAAGCGGCGGGCCGCGGCGGGCTGGTGACCTTTATCACGGCCGGCGATCCGACCTATGAAACCTCGAAGGAGATCGTTTTCGGCCTGCCGGAAGCCGGCGCCGACCTGATCGAGCTCGGCATGCCCTTTTCCGATCCGATGGCCGACGGTCCGTCGATCCAGGCCGCATCGCTACGGGCGCTGGCTACCGGCATGAAGCTGGCCCGGGTGCTGGAACTGGTGCGGGATTTCAGGGTGCGGGACGATGACACGCCGATCGTGTTGATGGGCTATTACAATCCGATCTACAGCTATGGTGTCGACAAGTTTCTGGCCGAGGCGCGCGATTCGGGCGTCGATGGGCTGATCATCGTCGACCTGCCGCCCGAGGAAGACGAAGAGCTTTGCCTGCCGGCGCTCAACGCCGGGCTGAACTTCATCCGCCTGGCCACGCCCACAACCGACGACCGGCGCCTGCCGGCGGTTTTGTCAAACACCAGCGGTTTCGTCTATTATGTCTCGGTGATGGGTATCACCGGCACCAAGTCGGCAACCGACGCCGCCGTGAAGACGGCTGTGGAACGGCTGCACCGCCATACCGACCTGCCGATCAGCGTCGGTTTCGGCATTAAAACGCCCGAAGGCGCGCGGGCCGTGGCCTCGGTCGCCAATGCGGCCGTCGTCGGATCGGCGATCGTCGACCGCATCGCCGGTGGGCTGGAAGCCGACGGCGGGCCCAAGGCTGGGCTGGTCGCCGGGGTGCTGGATTATGTGAGTGAACTGGCCGCGGGCGTGCGCGGTAGCGGAGACAAGCAATGAACTGGCTTACCAATTTCGTCCGGCCGAAATTCCAGTCGCTGGTCAAGCAGAACGAGCAGCCCGACAATCTGTGGTTCAAATGCCCCAACTGCGGGCAGATGATTTTCCACCGCGATCTGGAGGAAAACCTCTTCGTTTGCCAGCATTGCGACCATCATCTGCGGGTCGATGTGAAAAAGCGGCTGGAGATGATGTTCGACGACGGCGCCTACGACCGCATCGAACTGCCCAAGGCGGTTAACGATCCGCTGAAATTCCGCGACCTGAAACGCTATACCGACCGTCTCAAGGAATCCCGGTCCAGAACCGGCGAGGAAGACGCCATCATCGTCGCCCACGGCGCCATGGGCGGCCACAAGGTGGTGATCGCCGCCTTCGATTTCAGCTTCATGGGCGGCTCCATGGGCGTGGCCGTGGGCGAGGGGCTGGTTTCGGCGGCCAAGCTGGCGGTGCTGCAGGACGCGCCGCTGATCGTCGTGCCGGCCTCTGGCGGCGCGCGCATGCAGGAAGGCATCCTGTCGCTGATGCAGCTGCCGCGCACCGTCATCGCGGTCGAGGAAGTCAAGGAGGCCGGCCTGCCCTATTTCGTGCTGCTGACCGACCCGACCACCGGCGGCGTCACCGCAAGCTTCGCCATGCTGGGCGACATTCAGATAGCCGAGCCGGGGGCGATGGTCGGTTTCGCCGGGCGGCGGGTGATCGAACAGACGGTGCGCGAAAGCCTGCCCGAAGGCTTCCAGCGCGCCGAATATCTCAAGGAACATGGCATCGTCGATATGGTGGTGCCGCGTCACGAGCTGCGCGATACCCTGATCAATCTGATCGATCTGCTGCGCAACCGCACGCCGGAAGCGGAAATCGTGCCCTTGCCGGTTGAAGGCGAAGTGTTGCCGCCGGAAGCGGAAGAGGACGCCGGCTAGAGCTTTTCAAGATTGGTCGGCTAAGATTCTCTCGACAAATCGGCTACCCGCCAACACATCCTTCGACAAGCTCAGGATGAGGTAAATGCGTATAGGTAAAAGAGAAACCCTCATCCTGAGCCTGTCGAAGGATGCGGCCACTCGACCGGCCTTCGGTGGCTGCGCCAAGCCCGGTGCAGGTCAACCGTGGTAGGTACTGAACGCGCAACGCTGATCCGGCCGAAGTAACAATGTTCGCCCAGCCCAGCGACGCCATTCTCGCGCGTCTGATGACGTTGCATCCCAAACTGATCGACCTGTCGCTGGACCGGGTCGTCGAATTGCTGGACAAGCTCGGCAACCCGCATCGCCGCCTGCCACCGGTGGTCCATATCGCCGGCACCAACGGCAAGGGCTCGGTCGCCGCCTTTATGCGCGCGGCCCTGGAAGCCGCGGGCTATCGGGTCCATGCCTATACCTCGCCCCATCTGGTCCGCTTTCACGAGCGGGTGCGCCTGGGCGGCGAACTGATCGACGAGGATTATCTGGCCGACTGCCTGCAGCGCTGCGAGGACGCCAATGGCGGCGTGCCGATCACCTATTTCGAGATCACCACCGTGGCGGCCTTCCTGGCCTTCGCCGAGACCCCGGCCGATATCCTGCTGCTCGAGGTCGGGCTGGGCGGGCGGCTGGATGCGACCAACCTGATCGACCAACCGGCGGTGACGGTTGTCACCCCGGTCTCCATCGACCATCAGCAGTTCCTCGGCGAAACCCTGGCCGAGATCGCCGCCGAGAAGGCCGCGATCCAGAAGCGGGGCGTGCCCTCGGTAATCGGCCCGCAGCCGCCGGAGGCCGCCGCCGCGATCGAGGCTTGGGCGGCGCGCACCGGCGCTCCGACATTTCGGTTCGGCCGGTCCTTTTCGGTCGAGACGACGTCCGACGGCATCGTCTACAGCGCTGGCGCCCGCCTGATGCTGCCCCGCCCCGCATTGCCCGGCGCCCACCAGATCGACAATGCCGCCACCGCCATCGCCGCGCTGCAGCGCCTCAAGGGTTTTACGATTACCGAGATGGACCTGGCCAATGGGATGATGAAGGCCGAGTGGCCGGCCCGCATGCAGCGCCTGAAGACCGGCCCGCTGGTCGATATGCTGCCCAAAGGCTGGGAATTATGGCTCGATGGCGGCCACAACGCCGCCGCCGGCGAGGCGCTGGCCGCCCATGCCCGTGAAAACTGGTCCGACCGCCCGCTCCGGCTGATTGTCGGCCTGCTGAACAACAAACAGGCCGACCGTTTCCTCGCCGCCTTCGCCGGTCTCGCCGCGGGCGTGCACAGCGTAACCATTCCCGGCGAGCCCGCCAGCTTCACCGCCCAGGAAACCGCCGCGATTGCGACCGGCGTGGGCCTGCCGGCGGAACCGGCAGCGGACGTCGCGTCGGCCATCGCCGCCATCGTGCAGGACGCCGCCACTCCGACCCGCATCCTGATCTGCGGCTCGCTATACCTCGCCGGCCGTATCCTGTCGGAAAATGGGTAGCCAGCCAGCCTGCGCGACAGCAACAGGGGTCAGGCTCGTATTATTGTATTATTGCGGACCGCCATCTTCACCCCTGCCGCCCCGCGCGCATGAAAACAGGCCCCGCCTTGTCGCCGGGGCCCGTTGATAACCGGTCGATCCGGGAAAATCAGAGCAGCGAGTTCACCCACTGGCTCAACTGCTGCTTGGGCAGGGCGCCGATCTTGGTGCCGGCGACCTGGCCGTCCTTGAACAGCATCAGCATGGGGATGCCGCGCACGCCGTACTTCACCGGCGTCTGCGGGTTTTCGTCGACATTCATCTTGGCGATGGTCAGGCGGCCGTCGAGCTCGTTGTCGATCTCTTCCAGGGATGGCGCGATCATCTTGCAGGGGCTGCACCATTCGGCCCAGAAATCCACCAGGACGGGGCCGTCGGCGTTCAATACGCTGGTTTCGAAATCGTCGTCATTGACATGCACGGTACTCATGAATTGTCCTCATGCTTGTTCGTCAAAAAATAACTGCCTGCCCCCCGGACGGTATAACGCCATGCGACGCCGTCCGTGGATGCCGGACATGAACTTATGGTCGCGACCCCGCCCGGTCAAGGCGTGAACCCGAAAGTTCCATCAGTCTTGGACCGTCGGTCCACAACAGGGCGCAGCGAACCGCCCGGTCCGGATAGATTTTCCCGATCACAACGCGATAGGCGGCCATTTGCCGCCAGTAGATTTCCGGTACATCCTCCGGCTTTTGCGGCGGCGGGCGGTTCGATTTGTAATCCACGATCAGCACCGAGTCGGGGCGCACCGCCAGCCGGTCGATCTGGCCACTGACCGCCTGTGGCCCGTCCGGCCCGTCGATCAGGCCGGCAATCGACACTTCGGCACGGCTGCCCGGCGCGAAGATGGCGCCGAACTCGGCGTCCTCGATCACCGCCATGACCTCGTCGAGGATCTGCACCCGGGCGGCTTCGGCCAAGCCGTGGACCGGGCGGGCCAGAAACTGCCCGGCGGCGGCGCGGCGGGCCTTGGGCGAAAGATCGGGCAGGACCTCCAACAGCCGGTGGATGACGATGCCGCGCTGGAACCGGGCCCCGGAATCAGCGCCGACGGGCGAAACCACCGGTGGTTCCGCTTCGCTCGGGCGCGAGGGCGCCAGCGGCCGCGGCGGCGCCGGTTCGGGTGGCGCGGGGCGCAGCATCCAATCTTGCGCCTCGGCCAGGCCCGGCCCTTGCGCGCCGTGGTCCTCATCATCTTTTGGCGACGCCTCCTGTGGATTGGCCAGCGTCAGGCCGGCGCCGCTCCAGCCCTGACCCTTCGGCGCGGAGAAGGTGAAATCCGCCGCCTCGGCACAGTCGGTCAGACCGTCGCGGATCAGCTGGAGCCAGCAATCGGCGGGCGGTGCGCGCTTGCCTTCCGACCCGCAGATATAGAGCCGATCCTCGGCCCGGGTCATCGCCACATACAGCAACCGCCTGTATTCCTCGTCGGTGCGCCGCTTCAAATCCGCCAGCACCGCATCGCATACCGCGTCGCGATAGAGGCTGCGCGGCGGCCACAGCGGCATGTCGCCGTCCCACAGCATCGCCGGGCTGACCCGCGGTTTCGAGGTCGTGTCGGGCATCACCACGATCGGCGCCTGCAGCCCCTTCGAGCCATGCACCGTCATCACCCGCACCTCGTCGCGCGATTGCTCCAGGTCGCGCTTGATGGTCGCTTCGCCGGCCTCGACCCAATGTAGGAAGGATTCCAGCGACCCGGCATGGAGGCGTTCATGGGCGAAGGCCAGGTTCAGGAACTCGTCGATCGGGTCGTCGGCGTCGGGCCCGAGCCGCGCCAGCATGCGCTGGCGGCCATTCTCGCCGCCGCAGGCGGGCTGCGACAGGACCCGGGCATAGAGTTCGTACGGACGGACATAATCGACCTGGTTGAGCAATTCGGCCAGCCAGGCGCGCGCCGCCTCGTAACGCGGTTCGCTTTTTGCCGCCTGTCCGAGTCGTTGCCACAGACTCGCCGCCCCGCGATCCCAGGCCAGGCGGAACAGGTCATCGTCGTCGAATCCGGCCAGCGGGCATTTCAGGACTGTCGCCAGCGTCAGGTCGTCGCTCGGCAACAACAGGAACCGCCCCAGCGCGATCAAATCCATCACCGCAATCTGCTCCCCCAGCACCATCCGGTCGACGCCGGATACCGGGACACCCCGGTCCTTCAGTGCGCGGACCAGCGCCTCGACGAAACCGCTTCGCGTGCGCACCAGCACCATGATGTCGCCGGCGCGCACCGGGCGGCCGCGCGAGTCCAGCACCTCCTTGCCGATCCAGCCCTCGATCTCGGCGGCCAGCACCAGCGCCAGCCGCCCGGCCGGATTATCACCGGCCCGGCGCGCCAGCGGGGCGCTCCAGGGTGTTTCTTCCTCTTGCTCGCGCGGCGCGATGGTGGGCCAGACCTCGACCAGCCCGGCATGGCCCTCGCGGAAGGCGAAATGCTCGAGGGTCGCGCCCGGCTCGACGACTCCGCTGGCCGCCTCGGGCCGTGCGAAGACCCGGTCCACCGCGCCCAGCACCGATTCGGTCGAGCGGAAGGACATATCCAGATCGACCGGGCGCCAGGTGCCGCCGCTGTCGACCACCTTTGCGGCGAAATGGTCGCGCATGCGGCGGAATTCCTCGGGGTCGGCATGCTGGAAACTGAAGATCGACTGCTTGGTGTCGCCGACCGCGAAGATGGTGCGGACAATGTCGGCCCGCGCGCCTTCGCCGGTAAAGAATTCCTCGGCCAGCTTGGCCACCACCGCCCATTGCCGCGGGCTAGTGTCCTGCGCCTCGTCGATCAGGATATGGTCGATGCCGCCATCGAGCTTGAACAGGATCCAGGGCGCGACGTTCGGTTTGGCCAGCAAGTCGGCGGCATGCAGGATCAGATCTTCGTAATCCAGCCGCGCCAGCGACCGCTTGAATCCGGCATAGGCTTCAAGCAGGGCCTGGCCCAGGCGCAACAAGCCGGCCGTGGCGTTGGCCGTCACCAGGGCGCGGCGCAGGTCCTGTACCGCTTGTATCCGGTGGGCTTCGCGGACCAGGCCGTCCTCGATCTCGGGGCTCTCTTTCAGAACCGACTTGGTGGCAAGCGTCGCGAAAATACCGCCCTCCTTCTTGATGAAGGCGTGGGCGTAGGCGTCGAAACCAGCGGCCCGCTCGGCGCTGTCCGAGGCCAGCCATTCCGCGATAATCTGGCCTCTCGGCTGGTCGGTCTTCTCGGTGCCCGAGAGCAGGGCCTCAACGGCCCCTTGCAACGCCTTGCGGGAAAAGGCGGATTCCTTCGAAGCGTCCCGGCGCAGGGAGTTATCGCTGTCGCCGGGCTTCAGCCCCAGCTTGGCGCGGATCGCCGCCAAGGCATTGTCGAGGCCTGCCTGGCCCTCGATAAAACGTTCCAGGCGGTGACGCTCGCGGCCCAATTCGCCCATCAGCTCGCCGAAACGGCGCTCGTCGACATGCTCGCTTACCATGGCCAGCGCCGCGCCCAGGCCGGCGTCCTTGCGGCTGCGCTGCAACACGGCATCGCGCGCGGACTCGACCAGTTCGGCGGCGCTGCGTTCGTCGATCACCTCGAAATGGGGCGCCAGTCCCGCCTCGATCGGAAAGCGGCCCAGCAGCGACTGGCAGAAGGCGTGGATGGTCTGGATTTTCAACCCGCCCGGCGCATCCAGCACCCGCGCGAACAACTGGCGCGCCCGCCTCGCTGTATCTTCCGCCGGGGCCCTGCCGGTCAGGTCTTCGAGCAATGTCCCCAGGTCGCCGTCTTCGACGATCGCCCACTGGCTGAGCTGGCGATTGATGCGCACCGCCATTTCCGCCGCCGCGGCCTTGGTGAAGGTCAGGCACAGGATGCGTTCGGGCCGGGTCCCCTCCAGCAGCAGCGACAGCACCCGGTCGGTCAGCACCTTGGTCTTGCCGCTGCCGGCCGAGGCCGACACCCAGACGCTGGCCGCGGGGTCTGCCGCGTTGCGCTGAAGACGCGACGGGTCTGGCCGGGCGCTCATTTCGTGCCGCCTCCGCCGGCGGCCCATTCGGCGTTGCGCGCCAGATGCACGTAGTCATTCCAGGCGGTGGCCCATAGCGGGCGCGGCGTCGCCATATAGGGTGTTGCAGGATCGTCGAAGGCGTTTATC
>CAXMQC010000429.1:0-3193 GCA_964195285.1 Akkermansiaceae bacterium | reverse complement strand
GATGCCGGCCGATATCCTGGGGTCGGAAGTTCTGGAAGAATCGGACACCGGTAAACGGAGCTTCCGCTTCATAAAAGGGCCGGTGTTTGGCCAATTGCTGATGGCCGATGAAATTAACCGCGCCAGCCCGCGGACCCAGTCGGCGCTATTGCAGGCGATGCAGGAGCATCGGGTGTCGGTTGCGGGTCACTATCACGCGCTACCGGAACCGTTCCATGTATTGGCGACGCAAAACCCGCTGGAGCAGGAAGGCACCTATCCGCTTCCCGAAGCGCAGCTGGACCGTTTCCTGTTGCAGATCGATGTCGGATACCCGGACGAGGAGGCCGAACGCCGCATGATGCTGGTGACCACGGGGCTTGACGAGGATGAGCCGGATGTCGTGTTCGACGGCGCCGCGCTGATCGCCGCGCAGCGGTTGGTCCGGCAAGTGCCGGTTGGCGAGAATGTCGCCGAGTCGATCCTGTCGGTGGTTCGGGCCGGCCGGCCGGAGACCAGCACTTTACCGGAAATCAAGGCGCATGTTGCCTGGGGGCCGGGGCCGCGTGCCAGCCAGGCGCTGATGCTGGCCTGTCGCGCCCGCGCGGTGATGGATGGCCGCCTGGCGCCTTCGACTGACGATATCGTGGCGTTGGCCGGGCCGGTTTTGCGCCACCGCATGGCTTTGAATTTTGCGGCGCGCGCCGAGGGCGTCACGATCGAGCAGATCATCCAGCGACTCATTGAACCGATAACCTGATACCAGGGAACGGATGCAGGGGGTTATACGCAAAAAACCGGGCGCCTCGCCCCGACAGGATGCCGAACGGCTGGGCAGCGCGCTGCCGCCGCTGCTGGTGGAGGCCGAGCGCGTCGCCCAGACTGTGGCGCAGGGTGTGCATGGCCGCCGGCGGGTCGGCCAGGGCGAAACCTTCTGGCAATTCCGCCGTTATCAGCCCGGGGATTCGACCACCGCCATCGACTGGCGCCAGACCGCCAAGTCGCAAGCCGTCTTCGTGCGCGAAACCGAATGGGAAGCCGCGCAAAGTGTATGGCTGTGGCGCGATTCGTCGCCTTCGATGGACTATGCGTCGGGCGTCGAATTGGGGCCGAAGCAGGATCGGGCCGATCTATTGCTACTGGCCACCGCGGCGCTGCTGGTGCGCGGCGGTGAACGGGTAGCGATGTTGGGCAGCGGCCAATTGCCGGCCACTGGCCGCACCGGTTTTAACCGACTGGCCGACGCAGTATTCGGCGAGACGCCGGACGGCATGAGCCTTCCGCCGCCGACGTCGCTGCCGCGCGCGGCCCATCTCGTGCTGTTCGGCGATTTCCTGTCAAAACCTGAAGATATCCAGGCGACTGTATCCGCGCTCGCCGGACATGGAGTGCGCGGGCAATTGGTCCAGATTCTGGACCCGGCCGAGGAAAGCCTGCCGTTCAAGGGCCGTGTCCGGTTCACGGGTTTCGAAGGCGAAGGCCAGACCCTGCTGGGTCGGGTCGAGAATGCCCGCGGCAATTATCGCGAACGTCTGGCCCGCCATCGCGCGGCAATCGCCGAGATCGCGCGGCGGGCCGGCTGGGGTTTCATCCTCCATCATACCGACCGGCCACCACAAACTGCGCTGCTGCCGCTTTATACCGCGATGGCCGGCGCGTCTGACAGGATGGGGCGTTAGGCGATGTACGATATCGGCCCCATCGCCTTTGCCTCGCCCGGGATTCTGTTGGCCCTGTTGCTGTTGCCGGCGCTGTGGTGGCTCCTGCGCATTACCCCGCCGACGCCTCGAATCGTCCGGTTCCCGCCGGTTCGCTTGCTGTTTGGACTGCATTCGGAAGAAGAGACCCCGGCTTCGGCGCCGTTATGGCTGATCCTGTTGCGCCTGACCATTGCGGCCCTGCTGATTCTGGGGCTGGCGCATCCGCTGTTCAATCCCGGCGGGCCGCTTGGCGGCAGCGGGGCGGTCATGCTGGTGGTCGACGACGGGTGGGCATCCGCCGCGGGCTGGGACCGGCGGCAAAAGGCGCTGAGCGTTCTGATCGACCGTGCCGAACGCAGCAGCCGGCCGATCGTCATGCTGTCCACCGCGTCGAGCGAGGCGGGACAGCCGCCGGAGCCCAGCGGTCTGATGGGGGCCGCGGAGGCCAAGAGCATAGCCAGTGCCTTGCGGCCAAAACCATGGCCGGTCGATCGTTTGGCCGCGGCGCAATTCCTGGCCGGCATGGAAGACCGCGAGATCGGACTGATCGTGTGGTTGAGTGACGGCCTGCAGGATGAAGGCGTCGCAGCCTTGACGGAAGGTTTGCGGCGCGTTGCGCGGCTGCATGTTCTGGCCGATCCCGCCGCTTTCCTGCCACCGATTCTGATGCCACCGGAAGCCGGCGCCGTGGCGTTCGAAGTGACCGCGCGGCGCGTCGCCTCCGATGCGGCGCAGGTCGCCCAACTACGGGCATTCGCGGTGGACGGCCGCATTCTGGCGGGTGAGGAGCTGCATTTTGCGGCCGGTGCGGAAAGCGCGAAAGCGACCATCGATCTGCCGGTGGAACTGCGCAACGAGATCGTGCGGATAGAAATCGAGAACGCCGGTACGGCGGGCGCTGTCGCCTTGCTGGACGAGCGCTGGCGGCGGCGGCCGGTGGGTATCGTAACGGCAAGCTCGATGGACACCGACCTGTCGCTGCTCGACGAGCTCTATTACATCGAGAGGGCGCTCTCGCCGTTTGGCGAGGTCCAGCGCGGTCAACTGGACGAGATGATTGCAGCCAACCGGGCCGCGATCATGCTGCCCGACGGTCATAGCCTGGTCTCGACAGAGGTGCGGGCCCTGAACAGCTGGATTCGCGGTGGCGGGATGGTTGTCCGTTTCGCCGGCCCACGCCTGGCCGAACATGGCGATGACGGGCTGGTTCCGGTGAAGCTGCGCAGCGGCGGCCGCACCCTGGGTGGCGCCATGCTGTGGACCGAACCGGCGCAGCTCGCCCCCTTCGACCTCAAGAGCCCGTTCCACGGGTTGGCCGTCCCCGCGGATGTCCGCGTATCACGCCAGATCCTGGCCGAGCCCTCGATCGAGCTGCCCTCCAAGACCTGGGCGCGGCTCCAGGACGGCACGCCGCTGGTGACCGCCGAGCGGCGCGGCAAGGGGTGGCTTGTCCTGGTGCATACCACGGGCGGACCGGACTGGTCGAACCTGGCCATGTCGGGCCTGTTCGTCGA
>CAXMQC010000428.1:0-3176 GCA_964195285.1 Akkermansiaceae bacterium | reverse complement strand
GCTGTGCAGCCCTTCATATTCGCCCTTGCCGTAACGCACCGCCAGGTCGACATCGTCTCGTTGAAAATCCGTGAGCTGTATAGAGGGGCTGATCCGCACATCGATTTCCGGGTGTTTCTCGCGAAACCGCCCCAGCCTGGGCACCAGCCATTTCGATGCGAAGGATGGCAGCACGCTGATCGTCAGCGGGCCGCCCGCGTCGGGCGCGGCGAGTTTTTCCACCGCGATCGCCAGATGGCTCAACGCCTTGCGGACCTCGCCGACGAATTCCTGGCCTTCCTCGGTCAGGCGGATGGCCCGGTTCAAGCGGCGGAACAGCCGCACGCCCAGCGCCTCCTCGAGCGCCTTGATCTGATGGCTCACGGCTGCCTGCGTGACGTGAAGCTCTTCGGCGGCCAGGGTGAAACTGAGATGCCGGGCCGCGGCCTCGAACGCACGCAAGGTGTTCATTGGGGGTAAGCGGGTCGCCATGGTTATGCCTCATCGCATAAGAATAACTAATCCGATACATGAAAAACGATCGTTTGTCTACAGCCCGTTATTGGCTTATTTCTTCTATTCAAGAGCAAGTAAGCCAACGCACCGGCCTTTTCGACAGGCCTAGTATAGATAAGGAGAAGACAGATGATCCAAGCCACTGAAATCCGTGTTTCCAGCAAGGCAGTCGAGGTAAATGGTCTGTCCGACGACCTGGGCCGCTTCTTTTTGGCGTCTTTGAAAAGCCTGCAACTATGGTATGAGCGTACACGGCAGCGCCGCCACCTGGCCCAGCTCGACGAGCGCCTGCTGGGCGATATCGGGATCGATCGGATCGCCGCCATGAAGGAGGTCTCCAAGCCCTTCTGGCGCGGCTAAACTCAGGAGGGGTATGGGAAACAATCTTCTTTATGCCGCGACCGTATTGATCTGGGGGTCGACCTGGTACGCCATCAAGATGCAGCTTGGCGTGGTCGACCCCGATCTATCGGTCGCCTACCGTTTCATCGTCGCATCGGCGGTGCTGCTGGTCTTTTGCCTGGCGACCGGGCGTAGTCTGCGCTTCCCGCTGCGCCACCACCCCTATATCGCGGCGCAGGGTTTGTTCCTGTTCTGCCTGAACTACTGGCTGTTCTATTACGCGACCTTCGAATTGACGACCGGTGTCGTCGCGGTTGTGTTTTCGCTGATCATGTTGATGAACATATTGAACGGCGCGGTGCTGTTTGGGACGCGGGTTGAGCCGAGGGTCCTGACCGCGGCAGGGCTGGGCGTGATCGGGCTGGTCCTGGTGTTCTGGGACGACCTGGCCGTGCTGGACGTGACCAGCGGGCCGATGATCGGGCTGGGCCTGTCGATCGTCGCCACCTATTCCGCCTCGCTGGGCAACATGGCGTCTCTGCGGAACACCCGGGCCGGCCTGCCGGTAATCCAGGTGAATGCGCTCGGCATGACCTATGGCGCGATTTTCATGACGATTTTGGCGCTGTTGCGCGGGGCACCACTCGATTTCGACTTCTCGCCAGGTTACGTGGGGTCGCTTGTGTACCTGGCTGTATTCGGGTCCGTCCTGGCCTTCGGCTTTTACCTCACGCTGCTGGCGCGCATCGGCGCCGACCGCGCGGCTTATGCCGCCGTGGTCTTTCCCATCGTGGCGCTGATCATCTCGACCTTCCTGGAAGATTTTGTCTGGACCGCCCCGGCGCTGGTCGGCGTGGCGCTGATCGTCGGCGGTAACATTCTGGCGGTTGCCAAATCAAAGCGCGCCGTCCGGAAAGAAGTTCAGCCGGGATAGTTTAACAGCATCTGGTTCATCCCGTTCAGTGCGTTGTAGAGCGCTGCGAAATGGCGCTGGAATTCTTTTTCGCCGGCGCCGGTGGCGGCGCGAATTTCGCCGATGGTGCGCCTGCCGTCCACCTGGCGCAGGATGGCGGGGGCCATCGGCGGCAAGCGCATGCCCATCGCCATACCGTCGCCGGAAAGCTTGATCGTCCCGTCCGGCCCGATGGCGCCGGCCAGCGCCGGCCCGTCGATATCTTTCAACAGCGGCACCGCGTCGTCGGTCGGCCTGGCGATCATGTCGGCCTGTTGCGCGGCCGGCACGCAGTAGACCGTGTGCTTGCGCAGATTGCCGCTCAACAGTTCGGCGAAGGCGCAGCGATCGAGCCATGGCATCGAGGCCAACCGCCGCCGCAATTCCGGATCGCGGACGAAGGTATCGGGGTCGTAGAGCGCCGGTTCGATGAAGGCGACGGGGCGCAGGCCGGCCTGGTCGAGCACCGCCGCCAGTTCCGGCACCCGGTAGGCGCGGTCCCGGGAATGCAGCAGCAGATCGAACAGCGCCGCATCCTCGCGCTTGTAGTCGCCGATCGCCGGGTTGCGTTTCAGCCAGTTGGTCGGCGGCAGGGCTTCGATCAGCTTTCGCGCCGCGGCCACGCGCTCGGCGTTCGGGCCGTCGCCTGCAACCATGCGCAGCATTTCCTGGGCGTGGTAGACGCCGGTGCGGCCCAACTCGCCATAGACCATCAGCCCAATGCCGCCGTCGGGTTTCAGCGCGCCCGCCAGCGCCCGAAAGCCGGCCGGCGGGTCGGGCAGGTGGTGCAGCACGCCGCAGCAATCGATGTAGTCGAAAGTCCCGTGGTCGCCGGCATCAAGCAATGAGCCGGTATGGAAGGTTATGCTCGAAAGTCCCCGGATACGCGCCCGCTGCTCGGCGATGGCACGGCTGGCGGCCGAAAGGTCGAGATAATGGATTTCCGCCGGACAGCCGCGGTCGGCCAGCTGTTGCGCGATCATGATCAGCGCGTCGCCGGTGCCGCCGCCGGCCACCAGAACGCGGAACGGCTCGGTCCAATCCCGAGCGCCGGCATAGAGATAGTGGTCGATCTCGACAATCTGGCTGGGCGATCCCGTCACCAGGCGCCGGCGCTCGTCCTCCGGGTTGCGTGGCGGGTAGGGCAGGTCCTCGTACTGGTCGCGCACGGCGTCGGTCATGGGCTTTGGTCCATACCAAAGCTCGCTGATAATGACCCATTTGATGGCGGCGCGGCGGCCCGCCGGGCAGGCGCGGCCTGCGGCGCGATGCACCCGCATCGGGCAAGGGTCGCAACGCACCCATCGGGCCGCCGCGCCCCACCGAAGGCCACCTTCCCTTGTCCGCTCACGGCGTTGCGGTCCGCTTACGGTGCGCGGCACCGCCG
>CAXMQC010000427.1:0-3725 GCA_964195285.1 Akkermansiaceae bacterium | reverse complement strand
TGTTGCTCCGGTGTTTCAATCGCCATTTTGCTCGATGCCAGGGTCACAAGACCGACTACCTCTCAACAAAGCCCAAGTTATACCAAAGAGCGTTAATAAAGACCCATTTGACCGGTTTCCCTTGTCCGCTGGTCAGGCGTGGCTCGCGCCGTGGTGCGCTCACCACAAGCGGGCCGCAACGCAGCCAGCGGTCAAGGGAAGCCGGCCTCCGGTGGGGCTTTTCGGCCCGCCGGGTGCGTTGCGGCCCTTGCCCGATGCGGGTGCATCGCGCCGTCGGCCGCGCCTGCCCGGGCGGGCCGCGACGCCCCATCAAATGAATCTTTATTAACGCTCCTTGGTATAAGCTCATATTCAACAGTACACAGGACTCCAAAAAAGGTTTCACCGGATGCTCGGAAATATTGCCAGGGGCCGGCCGCGTTTTCAGCTCACCTCACTTTGTTGCGAGGGCAGCCGTCGTTTGGCGGCCTCTCTGATATTACCGAGAGCCGCAATGAGTGCACCGGGAGCGCCGATCGGGATGGAAAGGATTTCGGGATTTCAAACAGGCTAAAGCGTCTCAATCGCGGTCTCTTGTTCCTGGTTGCCAGTGCCGCCGCGGCGGCTGGTCCCACAGTCGCGCAGGACTCGAGGGCCGGAGACCTTCTGCCGGTGGCGCTGGCGGCCGGTGGCGCCATGGCGCCTATTCCCGGTGGATCCTTCGTCATGGGCGATGATGCGGGCGACTCCAACGAGACACCGAAACCGGCAACCGTCGGGGCGTTTCTGCTGATGCGTCTGGAGGTCACGAACCGCCAGTTCGCCGATTTCATTGCCGCCACCGGTCACCGCACCGACGCCGAGAATAGCGGCAGCGGCTATGTCTGGGATCGAACCTGGCGGCTGGTGCCGGGCGCCGACTGGCGCCATCCCGGCGGCCCCGGAAGTTCGATCGACACCAAGCAGGACCATCCCGTCGTCCAGGTCTCGGCCCGCGATGCCGCCGCATTCTGCGCCTGGCATGGCCTCAGGCTGCCAAGCGAGACCGAGTGGGAGTTCGCCGCCCGGGGCAACGACGGCCGCCGCTATCCCTGGGGTATGAGCCCACCCGGCGCACAGGCGGAACGGCGGGCCAATTTCGGAACTGTGGAATGCTGCGCGCCCGATGCCGCCGACGGCTATCGGGATACCGCCCCGGTCGGCATGTTGTCGGGCGGCGCATCGCCGTTCGGCAGTCTCGATATGTCTGGCAATGTCTGGGAATGGACGGCGAGCCGTTTTCCCGGGCAACCGCATCTGGTGGTTCTGCGCGGCGGCGGCTGGGGCAACAACCCCTACTGCCTGCGCTCCGCCTACCGGCACGGCAACCCGCCCGATATCGCACTCGACATGGTTGGAATCCGCTGCGCCGGAGATCCAAAACGATGAACCGCGCCGCCCGGCTGATACTTGCCGCTGCCGTGCTGCTGTCCTTGGCCAGCGCGCAGATCGCCGCCAACGCGGCAGCACCGGCCCGCGATGACACGCCGCCTGCCCTGGAAGTCGTGGCGACCGTCGGCCCCTGGCCCGTCTTGTCCGCGCTGATCGGCTACCGGGGTCGGCTGTGGTTCGCCAACAGCGTCCGTTATCCCGACCATAATTCGGCCGACATATACAGCCTCGGCCTTGCCGACGGCGACCTTCGCTTCGAACGCCACCTGTTCACCCAGGATGTCGGCATACCGATTGTCGCCGGCGGGCTTCTTTACTGGCCCTACGAGGACCCGCGCGCTTCGGTGGGCTGGGGCCATATCGCGGTTACCGACGGGAAGAGCTGGCAGTTGCGGGTGATGCCCGGCGACCTGCCGATGTATCACGTCCACGCCATGGCAGGCCTGGATGGGCAGCTTTATGCGGCGACGTCGGCCTGGCGCGCGGGACTGCACCGATCGGTCGACGGCGGCCTGCGCTGGCGGCAGTTTTACGACCATCCGACGCCGGATCGGCAACTTTCGCGCATCCACAGACTGGCTGGATTCGGCGGACGCCTGTTTGGCCCTGTTGTCGAGCGCCGCGACGGCATACCGCGCTACCCATTGCTGGTCTTTGAAGGCGACGCCGTGACCGAAGTCACGGGCTGGCCCGAAACGGCGAGAACCTTCGATCTGGCGGCCACAAGGGACGGCGTCCATGGGTTGGTCCGCGGCGATGGCGGGTCGGCAATCTGGCGCACCGACGGGTTGGTCAGCGAACGACTGTCCGAGCCCGCGACAATGCCGCCGCTAACGGCCTTCGCCGCCGACCCCGACGGATTCTGGGGGGTCAGCGACGCCTCGGATGGCGCCGCCCTGTGGCATAGCGGAGATGGGCGCCAGTGGCGCCGGGTGCAGGACCTCGCGGGCGGGCGTCCCGTCGATATCGTCGCCTATCACGGGCGGGTCTATGTCAGTGGTACCGGCGCCGATGGGCGCGGCATTTTGTGGGGCCCGCCGCCCTCTTCTTCGCTGATCCTGCCGGCGGAGCCGCCACCAACCTGGCCGCCACACCCGACTCCCGAGGCGGTCGACTGGCAAGGCGCCGGAACGGCCCTGAACGAAGCCGTTTCCGATCCCGACAGCTACCGCAGCCGACTGCACGATCTGGTCTACGGATGGGCCGTCGCCGGCCCGCCGCCCGGATTCTTCGAGGCCGCCCTGGCTGCGCCGTTCCCGGACCGGACGGTAACCATGTTCGGCGGCGGCCTGACGCCGGGGGCCGACAATCTCGGGCGCCATATCCTGTTGTGGGCTATGGGTGTCGCCGGTCGCGGCACGGTGCCCGCCGCCCTCTTGGAACGGCCCTGGACGCAAACCTCGAACCGGCCGCAGAAGTGGTTCGATTCCCTGCCCATGGCCCTGTTCGCGGTGGGCTGGGTCGGTCAGAACGACAAGGCGACGGTGGCCAGCCTGATCGGCCGCCTCGACCGGGACGGGGATCCCGCATGGCTCAAGGGCGATATCATCGGCGCGCTTGGCGCGGTGACCGGACAACGTTTCGGCCACGATATCGCGGCATGGCACCAATGGTGGACAGCGGCCGAACCCGACTGGCCCCGGTAACCGGATAATTCGGAAACCGGCCGCTTGCGCGGCGAAAGGGGTTTGGGGATCGTTTCGCTGGGGGGTGGGTGGTGGTGGACGCAGTCTGCAGCGAACTCGTCTCTCACGCAAATTCCCTGATAAACCCCGATTTACAGGGAAAATTCACAAAGTAACAGGGAAATCGTGCCTGAGCGCCCGATATTCCGGCATATTTTCAGTAAGTTGCGGGAGATTTCCCTAAACAATCGAACAGGGAATTATTCCGATCGAACAGGGAATTTCAGCCCGATAACAGGGAATGTACGGGCAGGTTCAGGGAATCTTCCGAGAGTTCCGCCACAGGTTCAAATCCCGGGCCCGCAACCACCTATGCCGAACACTTTTTCGATGGTTCAGAAAGGCTGCCTAGGACCAATTCCCGGGTCCGATCCCAGCGCCAAATATCAATCATAGCCATAATACCAGCGGGTAGTTCCGGTATGGATGTTCCTGACCGAATGCACGGCGCCCTTGGGAATGAAGACCTCATCGCCTTCTTCCAGAATGCCGGTGTGATCCCCGACCGTCATTTCAAGGCGCCCCTCGGCAACGGTGACAAGCTCATTGCAGCGATGCACGAAGTCGTTCCATTGCTGGCCCGGCGGATCGACAAAAAGGTCACAGGAATAGCCCCTCGCGGCCCAATCT
>CAXMQC010000426.1:0-1873 GCA_964195285.1 Akkermansiaceae bacterium | reverse complement strand
ACATGCCGCTGTTCCATAACCAGCCACCATCGTCCAACATGGCTTCCGCGGCCGCGGCCTTCGGCTTCTCGACGAAGCGTTCGACCCTGAAGCATCCAGCGATGCCATCCCAATCGCCGCCTTTCTGAATGTAACCGAAGCCGGTTTCAGGTCGGTGTGGCGCCATGCCGAAGGTAACCAGGGCGCCGGCTCGCGCGGCCGCCGCCGCGGTCAGGGCCGCCTCGATAAATCCGGCCGATTTCGCGATCACATGGTCCGATGGCAGCAACATCAGCAGGGCATCGCCGATGTCGCGTTCCAGCAAGATCGCCGCCACGGCCGCGGCCGGCGCGGTATTGCGGCCCTCCGGTTCCAGCACGATCGCTCGCGGGCTCGCGTCGGCTTCGCGCAACTGCTCGGCAATTATGAATCGATGCGCGGCGTTGCAGATCACCAAGGGTGCGGCAAAGAGGTCCGACGCGGCGATCCGGGCCGCGGTGTCCTGCAGCAGAGTGTTCTCGCTCACCAGCGGTAGCAGTTGCTTCGGAGAGAGCTCCCGCGATAGCGGCCACAGGCGGGTGCCCATGCCACCCGAAAGAATCACCGGGTGGACGAGGTCGGCAGTTTCGCTCATGGCTTCGCCCCCCCAAATACCAATGATCCATAGAAATGACTCATAGAGACGGCTTCCCAAGGTTTTCGGCAAGGAGCGCGCCGTCCTGTCCGGTAGAGCCGGTAATGAGGGTGGAATTCTCTGACAGATGGTCCATTACTCTCCTAACCAGGCAAAATGCATCTTGAGCGGTTCAGGGCCAATTGAGCGGTTCAGGGCCAAGAATTCGAACGACCAGACTACGGTAGAATCTGCGGCAAGGCACGCGGCTCGTTGGCGCCCTTGAAGCGGTTGCCCGTGGTCAGGACAAAGACTTCGTTTGGTTTTTCAATAAAGGCATCCAAATTCTCGGAAACCGTTGATATCGCCGCCCCCCCCCAAAGGTTATGTGGAAGTCCCGCGCCGCCGGGCTGCTGTGGCCGACGATCAGGATCACGTAGGCGATGTTCCAGTTTACCATAAGATCCCGCGCCTTCGCGACACAAACAGCAGTCATATTCACGCGCGCTCTTGTCCTGGCAACCCCCTACGAAGCCTCGATGCGATGGCGGCGCCCTTGTTCCCCTGTGACGGGAGAGCATGGTACAGCGAGCCGTTGCTCTTAGGTTACAACCTGTTAACAAATACCAAATAAACTATTTAGATAAGGCCGAGTTTTTGCGAGTAACAAATGAAGCTGATCATCCAAATTCCTTGTCTCAACGAGGAGTCGATACTGGCCCAAACGATTGCCGAGATTCCGCGTCAGATCGACGGGATCGATTCAGTCGAGGTGCTTGTGATCGATGATGGCTCGACGGACGAGACCGCGAGAATCGCGCTGATCGCCGGCGCCGATCATATCGTGCGCCACAAGACCAACAAAGGACTGGCCCAGGCGTTCCGGTCTGGGATCGACGCCGCACTGGAATTGGGCGCCGACATTATAGTCAATACGGATGCGGACAACCAGTACCCAGGGCGTTTCATTCCAGACCTGATCAGGCCGATCCTGGAGCACAAGGCGGATATTGTCGTTGGCGACCGACAAGTCCGACAGAACCCGAATTTCTCCTGGAGCAAGCGGCGGCTTCAGGTGCTTGGCGCCTGGGTCGTGGGGCGCTTGTCCGGAATCTCGATTCCCGACGCTGTCAGCGGCTTTCGCGCGATCTCGCGTGAGGCCGCGATGCGCCTCAACGTGGTATCGCCGTTCAGCTATACGATTGAAACGCTGATTCAGGCCGGGACCCACCAGATGATGGTAACCGCGGTTCCGATCGAGACCAACCCGAAGACCCGGCG
>CAXMQC010000425.1:0-3090 GCA_964195285.1 Akkermansiaceae bacterium | reverse complement strand
TCCGGAGCCTTCCTGGCAGCGAGGCGGATAGAATTCCGATCACCCCCACGTCCATTCGTTTCGTTGCATTCCGTCGAGATGCATAATGGCGCAGATCGGAGGGCCCGGCTGTGGCATTTCCCACAATTTTACAAAAATTTTCGATTCCGGCGAAATTTTTCGCCGGATTCATACAACTCCCGTTTGCACAGATACGTATTTAGGCGATATCCTCGGGCTCCAGCCCCAGGACGTCATGCACCATCTTGCCCAGCCTGGGCAGGTCGAGAATGTATAGCGCGGCGCGTTCCTGACGAATGATGCCGGCCCGCGCCAAAACATTCATCTCGCGGGTCACAGCCTCGCGGTGGGTACTGACCCGACTGGCGACGTCGGCGTGCCGCGGTGCCGGCTTGACGATGGCTGTCGGATTTTCGACATTGCCGCCGGCCAGGCGCAGCAACTCGGCGTGGATGCGGTTGCTGACGGTCAAGGTGCTGAACTCGAAAACGCGCTCGTCAAGCCGTCGCACCAGCCTGCAAAGTGTCTGCATGACCCGCTGGCTAATAACGAAATGCCGGCTCATCAGATCCTGGAAATTCTGACTCGATAGAAACGCGACGGTACTGGGCTCCAGCGCGAAGACGCTGGCCGAACGTCCCTTGCGGTCGATCGCTGCCATCTCTCCGAAATGCTGTCCCGCTACAAGGTCTTCGAACGAGACCTCCTTGCCCGACGACGAATACAGCGATACGCGCAGGCGGCCTTCGGTCAGGAACAACAGATCGGTGCCGGCGTCGAGATGCGCCAGCACCTGCTCATCCTGATCGAAAGAACGCCAACGGCAGCGTTTTGCCAAGGCCGCAAGATCGGCCTCCGGCAATCCGTCCAGCAGCGTGATATTGACCAGTGATTGTTTCATTCGTCAAATATCCACAACGTTTTCGGTAGATTAACCAATCATTAACCATAATCGGAGTGCTGGCAACCGGTTCCGGACCGGGGCGGGTGGTCTGCCCGATAAATCCGTCGCGTACGGCGGTACCAAGGACGATTATTCGACAGCTGCATCCCCCACGAAGGGATTGCCCTCGCGCTCGCGGCCGAAGCTGGAGGCCGGCCCGTGACCGGGCAGAAAGGCGATTTCGTCACCCAGCGGGAATAGTTTGTTGCGAATGGAGGCGATCAGATCTTCGTGGTTGCCGCGCGGAAAATCGGTGCGGCCGATAGAGCCGGCGAACAGCACATCGCCGACCACCGCCACTTTCTCGTCCGCGGCGAAGAGAACCACATGGCCCGGCGTGTGGCCGGGGCAGTGGATAACCTGAAGCGTTATATTGCCGACCGTGACCTCGTCGCCATCGGCCAGCCAGCGGTCGGGTTCGAAGGCTTCGCTATGCTCCAGACCGAAGCGCGTGGCCTGTTCCGGCAGCTGTTCGATCCAGAAGCGGTCATCCTCATGCGGCCCCTCGATGGGGACGCCCAGCCGTTGCTGCAGGTCCGCCACGCCGCCGCAATGATCGGCATGGCCGTGGGTCACCAGGATGCGTTCAATCTCGATATCCCGGGTTTCGGCCTCCTGGAGGATGCGATCGACCTCGCCGCCCGGATCGATGACCGCGCCTTTCATGGTTGCCTCGCACCAGAGGATCGAGCAGTTCTGCTGAAAGGGGGTGACGGGGATGACGATCAGCTTCATCGAGTTGGAGTCCGCGATTTATGACGATGACGGCTTACTAGACGAATGTCGTCATGCGGTCCAGCCGATAGCGGACCAACGCGGCCGGTAATTGCCGTGAAGGCCGGGCGTTACGACTTTTCCGCGGAAAACCGGTAGATCGAAATACAATCGAATGTCGATATGGGTCAGAAGATCATTGGCCCCGGCTTCACGGGCAGCTCATCCACAGCAGCCCGCACTGTCGCCGCTCGCCCTGGCCTCCTGGATCGACGGACAGGGAACCGTGCCGTAAGAGCAAAAAACGCAGCAATCGCCGGCAAGCGGCCGCAAAACTTTCCCGCATCCCCCACATTCGTAAAAGAACACGCAGGAATCGGTGGGCATGGTTTCGGTTGCCACATGCCCGCATTCGGGACAGGTAACCGTGGATTTCAACTCGGTCATGGGAATAGTTGGCCGCAGATCGGGCCTGGGGTCAAGCGCCAGGCGAACACAATATCGTCAACCGGGCCGGACGGATAACCGCGCTACCAGAACCGTATTCTTCCGGTATCGACATGAATGAAATTGCTCTTCGGATAATAGCCGACGCCGCCGGCCTTCAGTGATTTCGCGGCATCCCGCAGATGCGCAAGCTTAAGGCCCGGCAGGCAGATATCGATCGCCATACCCTGCATGTGCAGGCTGCGCTTGGCAACGCCGTTGTTGTTGCTGGCCAGCGTTGCGTTGGTTTTCGGCGAACGGTATCCGGAGATGACGTCGAACGGCCGGTCTATGCCGGTTGTTCGCGAAATCCGGTGCAACAGCAGCAGCAATTGCGGATCGATCTTTTCGACGTCGCCGGTCCGAAAATCGCGCAGGACGAAATCGATATCGCGCAGGGCGTCGCTCTGGAAAATGCCGTCGGCCCAGAAGGTGGTGCGAATCGTCTCGCCGGTATGGAGATTGTGCAGAGCGAGCTTGCGCTCGCAAATCCCGCCGAGAGTCGCCATTGCGGGATTCGCCGCTAAACCGCCGATTCCCGCCAATCCAGCCACACCAAGCCAGAGAACCGAGCGCCGCCCGATTCCGTTTTCCACGAACCCCTTCGAGAGCCCTTTCATTACCATCCCGCCCCGATGTTAACCATAAAATCCGGAACGTCAATCGTCAGCCGCAGACGATTGAACAGGGCTATTATCCAGCGAAATCCTTTACAGAGGGTTTCCGCCGGCAAGCCTCTTGGACGGCATTGCCAAATAGTTCAGGATTAGAGCCCTTTCCGACCATATGAAACCGCTCTGTTGCCCTCCGGCGGCCATTCCGTCAGGCATCCCGCACAGCACGATGCCGGCGCATCGAGCAAGCGGGATAACGCAGCGGCTGGCCGCCGGAGGGCAACCCGAAGTGACAAGTCGCTTTCGGCCCAGGGCCGCGTCGCGGCCCTCGAC
>CAXMQC010000424.1:0-5051 GCA_964195285.1 Akkermansiaceae bacterium | reverse complement strand
GTTCCGGAAACTGCGGACTTTCCGACAGGACAACGCGGAACACCGCCAATGCCTCGGGGTTCAGCACCATCTTGAGGATTTGCCGGCCATAGGCTTTCAGCACCTCTTCGGGCGACTGGTCGACGGCAAAGTTTGTCGCATTCGGCACGCCCATCTCGGCGCACATGTCACTGATGATGGCGCCGAACAGGGTCTCCTTGTTCTGGAAGTGGCTGTAGACCGTACGCTTCGATACACCGGCCTCGGCGGCGATCGCGTCCATGCTGGCCGCGCCGTAGCCCGAGCCGAGAAACAGCTTGCGCGCCGCGCCGACGATCAGGTCGCGCTTCGAGGGCCGGTCGGCCCGCTCACTGTTGTCATAGGCGGCTTGGCTCACGAATCCTCACTTTATCGTTACCGTTTTGCGCGTACCGCATTTTAATGTAGACTGCACGGTGTAGTTCACATATACTACACTGTGTAGTTTACATCAACCTGTAAATTTATCCTCCCGACAAATATATCACGGGAAGCAACTCCATACCAACACGGAGAGCGAAAGATGCCGACCAATTCCAACAATTCCGAATCGCGCCCCGGGGGCGGCAACGGCGAAGAAACGCCTTTCGGCGCCAAGCGCCCCCTGCTCGACAGACTGTTCGGCGACGCCGCGACGGTGGCCTATGCGCGCTGGGTGATCCGCTGGCGCTGGGCCATTATCGCGCTCTCGCTGGCGTTGGTCGTGACCACGGCCGCGGGTGTCCAGCATCTTGGTTTCGCCACCAACTACCGAGTCTTCTTCAGTGACGACAATCCCTATCTTCAGGCCTTCGAGGAGTTGCAGAACGTCTATATCAAGGACGACAATATCAGTTTTGTAATCAAGCCCGCAGAGGGCGACGTATTCACGCCCGAGATGCTGACCGCGATTCGCGGCCTCACCGACGAGGCCTGGAAACTGCCCTTCGTGACGCGAGTCGACAGCCTGACCAACTTCCAGAACAGCTTCGCCGAGGGCGACGATCTCACGGTCGAGGATCTGGTGTCACGCCACGCAACCCTCGACGATGCAACTATCAGCAAGATCCGCAAGGTCGCACTCAGCGAACCGATGTTGGTCAACAGCCTGATTTCACCGAATGGAACCACGACGTCGGTCAACGCACAGCTAACCCTGCCGCAGGAACGGCCGGACGAGGTGGTGTTCGCCATGAACGAAGCCCGGGCGCTGGCCGACAGTTTTCGCGCCGAAAACCCGGATGTCCGGGTTGCGATTACCGGCCTGGTGGCGCTGAACAGCGCCTTCATGGAAGCCAGCATGAGCGATATGGCGACGTTGATTCCGATCATGTACGGCGTATTGCTGCTGGTCATGGTCTTGCTGTTGCGGTCGTTCGGCGGCACCGTCGCCACACTTGCGGTCATCGGCTTTTCGGCGGCGACCGCGATGGGGCTGGCCGGATGGGCCGGCATCCAGTTGACGCCGCCATCCTCGGTCGCGCCGACGGTCATCCTGACCCTGGCAATCGCCGACTCGATCCATTTGCTGGTGACAATGCTCAAGGAAATGCGCGCTGGCGCGTCCAAGCGCGACGCCATTGTGGAAAGCATCCGAATCAATTTCCAGCCGATATTCCTGACCAGCCTGACCACCGTCATCGGGTTCATGAGCCTGAATTTCAGCGATTCGCCGCCATTCCACGATCTCGGCAATATGACCGCGGTGGGCGTCGTCGCGGCCTGGTTCTATTCGATCGTCTTCCTGCCGGCGCTGATCGCCGTCATACCGCTGCGGGTCAAGCAGCGGGCCGAAACCGGGCGCTCGGCGATGGAGCGGCTGGCGGAATTCGTGATTGCCCGCCGCCGCGTCCTGATCTGGGGCACCGCGGCCGTGGTGGTCGGGCTGGGCGCAATGGTGCCGAGGATCGAGCTGAACGATCAGTTCGTACAGTATTTCGACGAGAGCATCCCGTTCCGCGCCGATACCGATTTCGCCATGGAAAACCTCTCCGGCATATACCAGGTCAACTGGTCGCTGGAGGCGGGCCAGGAGGGTGGCGTCAGCGACCCGGACTACCTGCAGCGAGTCGAAGACTTTACTGTCTGGCTGAAGCAGCAGCCGGGGGTCGTCCATGTGTCGACCACAACGGACATGTTCACTCGGCTGAACCGCAACATGCATGGCGACGACCCGGACTGGTACAAGCTGCCCGACAGCCGTGAACTGGCGGCGCAATATCTGCTGCTCTACGAGATGTCGCTGCCCTATGGGTTGGATTTGAACAACCGGATCAACATCGACAAGTCGGCAACCCGGCTGATCGCGACGACGGAAAACTTCACCACCAACGAGTTGCGGGCGCTGGAAGCGTCGGCGGCTGGCTGGCTGACGAAAAACCTGCCGTCGGCGAGCAGTGAGGCGACCGGTCCGGTCATTATGTTCGCCTACATCACCAAGCGGAATGCCGAAAGCATGTTTATCGGCACCGCCTTCGCCTTTGCACTGATTTCGGTGACGCTGATTCTGGCCTTGCGAAACTTTAAACTCGGCCTGCTGAGCCTGGTGCCCAACGCGGTACCCGCGCTGATGGCCTTCGGCCTGTGGTCGATTCTGGTCGGCCAGGTCGATGTGGCGTCTTCCATCGTCGCGGCGACCAGCCTCGGAATCATCGTCGATGCCACGGTTCATTTCCTGAGCAAATATTCGCGGGCCCGACGTCAACGTGGCGAGGATCCGGAAGCAAGCATCCGATATGCCTTCTCGACAGTCGGCACGGCACTATGGGTCAGTTCCGCCATTCTGGTGTCCGGCTTTGCGGTGCTCGGCCTTTCGACATTCAGACTGAACCAGAGCATGGGACTGCTGACGGCGATCGCCATCGCGATGGCATTGCTGGTCGATTTCCTGCTGCTGCCGGCGCTGTTGCTGACGGTCGACCGGCAAAAGAAAGTGCCGTCCAGCGAACCCGATCTCATCACACAAGCCGCGGAGTAAACCAATGTACCGACACACTGTTACCACCATACTGACCGTCGCTGCCGCCCTCTGGGTGACAGCGCCGGCACAGGCGGAATCGCCGCAGGAGAAAGGTCGCGCCATCGCCGAGGAGATGGACCGGCGCGACCTTGGATGGGGCGACAGCAGAACGACACTGACCATGAAGCTGGCCAACCGCCAGGGCCAGTCCAGCACGCGCGAATTGCGCCTGCAGGCGCTGGAAGTTCTGGAAGACGGCAAGGGCGACAAGAGCCTTATTGTCTTCGACCGCCCGCGCGATGTGGCGGGAACCGCCTTTCTGTCCCACACCAAAATCACCGATCCCGACGACCAGTGGCTTTTCCTGCCGGCCTTGAAAAGGGTCAAACGGATTTCGTCGGCCAACAAGTCCGGCCCCTTCATGGGCAGCGAATTCGCCTATGAGGATATGGTCAGCCAGGAGGTCGACAAGTACGAGTATGAATGGCTGCGCGATGAAGCCTGCGGCGCGCTGGCCTGCTTCGTGATCGCCCGCATCCCGGTCTATGAAAATTCCGGTTATACGCGCCAGGTCGTTTGGGTGGACAACCAGGAATACCGGCCCATCAAGATCGACTTCTACGATCGCAAGAAGTCGCTGCTGAAAACGCTCGATTATTCGGATTATCAGCGATATCTCGATAGTTACTGGCGGGCGGGCACGATGAATATGGTGAACCATCAGACCGGCAAAAGCACCGTGCTCAGCTTTGCCGAATACAAGTTTCAGACCGGGCTCTCGGAGGGTGACTTTACTTCCTCGAGGCTTAAACGCGCCCGTTGACCGGCATGCGGCCAAGTCCCCCGGCCGTAGCCCTGGTGGCGGCGTCGCTTATGCTGCAAGGCGGCGCTGCCATCGCCGGCGAATGGGATCTTGGCGGTTCGGCCAACGTGGAGCTGCGTGCGTTCACGCAGGATCCGGCCTTTCCCAACCAGGACGATTCGACCCTGACCTATTCGGCCGCGATAGAACCGGAAATTGTCTATGAATGGGACGATGGTAATGAACGCCTGACCTTCGTTCCCTTCGCGCGCTGGGATTCACAGGACGAAAACCGGACCCATGCCGATATCCGCACCGCAAGCTGGCTGCATTTCGGCGAAGGATGGGATTTTGTCATCGGGCTGGACCGGGTATTTTGGGGCGTCACCGAGTCGCGCCATCTGGTCGATATCGTCAACCAGACCGATGCCGTGGAAAATGTCGACGGCGAGGACAAACTGGGCCAGCCGATGGTCAATCTGAACGTCGAAAGCCAATGGGGCGACATTTCGCTGTTCGCCCTGCCCGGATTTCGCGAACGGACATTCCCGGCAAGCGACGCCCGACTGAGCGGCCCACTGCCGGTTACCGGCGGCGCGACATACGATTCGGGTGCCGAGGACAAGCGGACCGACGTCGCTATCCGCTGGTCGAAGACATTGGGAGATTGGGATGTCGGGCTGTCACATTTCAGCGGCACTAGCCGTGAACCAAGGCTGGTCGCGGGCCTTGACGGCGGCGGTCAACCGATTCTGATCCCCCATTACGACGTGATCGAGCAAACCGGGCTGGACCTTCAACTGACCACCGAACGGTGGCTCTGGAAATTGGAGGCGATCAGTCGCGCGGGACATGGCGATCGGTTTATGGCGGCGGTCGGCGGCTTCGAGTACAGCCTATACGGAATTTTTGGCAGCATTGCCGATCTTGGGCTGATCGCGGAATATTTGTATGACGGTCGCGACGAAAACGGCGACGCGCCTTTTACGTCATTGCAGGACGATGTCTTCGCCGGGACCCGACTGGCGTTAAATGACGAACAGAGTACGGAGATCCTGGTCGGCGCGATCGTCGACCGGGAGTCCGGAGCGACGCTTTTCAGCCTCGAGGCCTCACGCCGCATTTCCGACCGCTGGACGTTGGAACTCGAGGGACGTTTCTTCACCAATATACGCCAAGATGACCCGCTGGCGGCGATCGCCCGCGACGATCACATTACCGCCAGGCTAAGTCTGTACTTTTAGGTGTCGGCGCAAACTCCTTGCCCTTCATGGCCCGGCGGGGTCTTATCCA
>CAXMQC010000423.1:0-7700 GCA_964195285.1 Akkermansiaceae bacterium | reverse complement strand
AAGACGGTTAAGCGTGGCGACGTCACCGAGCGGCTTTACCCGATCGCCCTCAATGTGCCGGCCGGCCACCCCGTGCCCTATTGGGTCATCGGGTTCGAAGACCAGCGCGTGATCTCGATCCAGATCACCGGCGATCTGCTGGTGGACCAGTACACCTTCTCCTCGATCCGGGTCGGCGACCCCGAATCGCGGGTGCTGCTGCTGCTCGGCCCCCCTGAATTCAGCCAGCCGGTGTCCCAGGTCGGCGGTGACATGTGGGGATACAGCCCCTATCCGGTCACCTTCGAAATCAAAAACGGCCGCGTCTATTCGATGCGGGTATCCGAGGCGATCGGGAAGTAATCAAGCGTCCGGGCGGGGCGGCTGGCCGGGCCGCTCTTCTTCGTCTTCCTCGGGCTCTTCGGCGTCGTCGCCGCCTGGCTGTTCCTCCGCACCAGGGGGCTCCTCGTCCGCGGCCTCGTCGTCGGCGGTTGGCGGCACCGGCGGTTCGGGAGCGTATGGTTCTTGATCACCCGCGAGATATTCCTCCTCCGCCTGGAATGCCGAATTCTCATCTCGATAATCAGGTTTCTGTTCCATCACTCTGTTAAAATGAGTGAAAGGGAAAGGTGCATGATCGCTATTCCAGGTCATGAACAGGATCGCCTTTTCCGCATAGATTGCCAGCCAGCGGCCGGCGGGCAGCATGATCTCACTGGGTCGGTTGCGAACCAGACAGAAGCAGAATTGATAGGCGACCGTCACCAGAAGCGCGAAGCGCGCAATGGCCAGGAACAACAACAGCACGATGATCTTCAGGCCGCGAAACCAGGTGTCGCGGTTCCTGACACCTTCGTTTAAGTCTTCCGCCCAGTCGCGTTTGTCGAATTCGTCGCTCATCGCCTTCGCCCGATACCGTTCCGTTGGCCCATCATAGCGGGCGGGGCGATAGGGTGCAGCGATTTTCGTACCTGCATCGCGGTTGTTTCTTCAGCTAACGATCTGCCATGCCACGCCGGCCGCCAGCGAGCCGCCGAGACCCATCAGCAGATACCAGGCGAACACCGGCTTGCGGGCGATGGCGAAAACAGCCATGGAAGCGGGCAGGCTGGTGACCGCGCCGGCCACCACGAAGGCCATCGCCGCGCCCTGCGCCATGCCCATGTCGAGCAGCGCCGCCACTGTCGGGATTGCCGCATAGCCGTTGAGGTAGGCGGGCACGCCGACCAGCACGGCCGCCGGGATGGCCCACCAGGCGTCCCCGCCCAGCCATGTCGCCACCGTCTCGCCGGGGATCCAGGCGATCATCAGGCTTTCAATCAGGAAGGCCAGGGTCAGCCATTTGGTCAGGAAAATGCCGACCGAGCGGGCCTCACCGCCGAACTGTGCTCGCCGCTCGGGCTGGCGCCAGAAGGTCCAAACGATCGGATCGGGCGTGGCGGGGGCGCTCTTCGTACCACAAGGGGTGCCACAGCCGCCGACGCCTGCAAGCAGGGGTGACGCAAAGGATTCCCGTCCCGACAGCGCCCGGGTGGCATATCCCGCCAACAATCCCATGCCGATCGCTGCCAGGGTCTTGGCGATGGCGAACGGCGTGCCCAGCACCGCCGCGGTCAGGATGAACATTTCCGGGTCCATGATCGGCGAGGCGATCCAGAAGGCCATTACCGGAGCCAACGGTACGCCGGCCGCCAGCAGCGCCGCCACGATCGGCACCACGCCGCATGAACAGAAGGGCGACAGCGCGCCAAACATCGCTGCCAGGGCAATCGCCGTCACCTGCCGTCCCCGCAGCATGACTGCGACCTGCCGGTCGGCGCCGGTCGCCTTGGCCCCGGCCCCGACTAGGACGGAGGCGGCCAGGAAGGGCGAAATGAACAGAACCGACTGCAGGGTGAAATACAAACTTTCCCTGAATTGTGCGGCATTCAACGGCAACAGCGACAGCAATATGGCGCAGGTGGCCAGGA
Source organism: Akkermansiaceae bacterium (assembly GCA_964195285.1). GTDB lineage: Bacteria > Pseudomonadota > Alphaproteobacteria > UBA8366 > JADFVY01 > JADFVY01. The sequence goes on along the minus strand of CAXMQC010000423.1, from coordinate 5,751 downwards.
CGACCCGATCGGTCCGGCGCAGGCCATTTACGATCCCGGTTGCCAGTGGGGCCGGTACAGCTGGCCGATCCATTCTGCCTTCAACCATCGCTCACTATTCCTTGTTTCATTCCGGGCACGCCGCTACAGCATTCGGCGGTCAGCGCGCCCATGATATCGTCCATCCGCTGGTAGTCCGCCGTACAGCGCAATACCCGACCCTCGCGGGTCTGGCGCACCAGGCTGGCTGACACCAGCTGTGCGATGTGGTGCGTCAGCGTCGAGGCGGGAATGCCCAGATGGCGCTGGATATCGCCTACCGGAAGCCCGTCGGGGCCGGCGCGTACCAGCAGCCGGAAAATTTCCAGCCGGTTCGGATGACCCAGTTTTTCAAGGCATAACGCCAGTTCATCGATTTTCATGCCACGAGATTAACACATAAAAAACGATATTACTAGTATTATCGTAATGAAGTACAAAAATATGACCCTCGCCTGCTGAAACTAGTCCGAATTGTTGGGCCTGGGATGTTGCTCAGTCGGGCTTGAGAAGGGCCAAGATTTCGCTGCGTTTAGGGTCTTTTGAAAAGTCACTGCCCTGTTTCAGCGCTTCGGCCAGACGCTGGCGATATTCGCTGCGTGGGATTTCCATGGCGCCGAAGCGTCGCAGATGGCGGGTGATGAACTGGCTGTCGAGAAGTGTGAAACCGCCGGCTCTCAGGCGCGCCACCAGATGCACAAGTGCCACCTTGCTGGCGTCGGTATCGCGGCTGAACATGCTCTCGCCGAAAAAGGCACCGCCCATGGATACGCCGTAAAGCCCGCCCGCCAGTTCACCGTTGCGCCAGCACTCGACGCTATGGGCGTAGCCGAGGTGATAGAGCGAGCTGTAAAGCATGATAATACGGTCATTGATCCAGGTGCGCGGCCGCACCTCTGTGGATTCCGCGCAGGCTTCGATGGTGGCCTCGAAATCGGTATCCACGGTAACGCGAAACCGGCCGCTGCGTACTGTGCGCCGCAATCGTTTGGGCACATGGAATCTGTCAAGCGGGATTATCCCGCGCATACGCGGATCCACCCAGAACAGGTCCGGATCGTCCCGGTCTTCCGCCATTGGGAACACGCCGATAGCGTATGCCCGAAGCAGCATGTCCGGGGTCAGTTCCGGCATTTCCATGCGACATTACCCCGATCGTTTGGCCGCCGGCCGCGCATGGCCGACGGTTCACCGCCTATCATACATTTGTCGAATGATTCGGGCTAGTCGATTGTCTGTTTGTATGGAATTGGCAAACCAGCGGCCTTGCCGTCACCAACCGGCTAACCACTATACCTTGGACTGCTCGTCGCCCATCCACGCTTCGAGCCAATGAATGTCGTAATCCCCGTTCAGGAAATCCGGATCGGAGATCAGCTTCTGATGCAGCGGGATCGTGGTATTGACCCCGCCGATCACGAACTCCTCGAGCGCGCGCCTGAGACGCATCAGGCATTCGTTGCGGGTCGAGCCATGGACGATCAGCTTGGCTATAAGGCTATCGTAATAGGGCGGCACCGCGTAGCCCGAATAGATTGCCGAATCTACCCGCACGCCCAAACCTCCCGGTGCATGATAGTCGGTGATGCGACCCGGCGAGGGGATGAAGGTCTCCGGGTGTTCGGCATTGATGCGGCATTCGATGGAATGACCGGTCATGCGGATAGCGTTCTGGCCATAGCCCAATGGCGCGCCAGTCGCGACACGAAGCTGCTCGCGAACCAGATCCACGTTGCAGACCATTTCGGATATCGGATGTTCCACCTGCAGGCGCGTGTTCATTTCGATGAAATAGAACTCGCCGTTTTCGTACAGGAACTCGATTGTGCCCGCGCTGCGGTATTTGATCTTCGATAGAGCGCTGGTGACGGTCTTGCCGATTTTGGCGCGTGCCTCGGCGTTCAGGGCCGGTGAGGGTGCTTCCTCCAATACCTTCTGATGGCGGCGCTGTAGCGAACAATCGCGCTCGCCCAGATGCACCACATTGCCCTGGCCGTCGCCAAGAACCTGGACCTCGACGTGCCGCGGTTGGCCGAGATACTTCTCGATATAGACGTCGTCATTGCCGAAGGCGGCCTTCGCCTCGGTACGGCAGAGCGACAGCTTGGTTGCGATTTCCTCCGCCGAATGGGCTACCTGCATGCCCTTGCCGCCGCCGCCGGCAGTCGCCTTCATGATCACCGGAAAACCGATATCGTTGGCCAGTTCGACCGCCTCATCTGCGTCCTCGATGGCGCCATCGGACCCCGGAACGCAAGGAATGCCAAGTTTCATGGCCTCGCTGCGGGCGGTGATCTTGTCGCCCATCATCGAAATATGCTCGGGCGTCGGTCCGATGAAAACAAAGCCGTGTTCTTCGACCATCTCGGCGAACTTGGCATTCTCCGACAAAAACCCAATGCCTGGATGAATCGCGTCGACGCCGGTGATCGTGGCGGCCGACAGGATCGCCGAGATGTTCAGATAGCTTTCGCTCGATTGGGGTGGTCCGATGCAGACCGATTCGTCGGCCAGCCGCACATGCATTGCATCTTCGTCAGCTGTCGAGTGGACAGCCACGGTGCGGACGCCCATTTCCTTGCATGCGCGATGTATGCGCAGTGCGATCTCACCGCGGTTGGCGATAAGGATTTTTTCGAACAAGGAAATCGCCCGTCTATTCGACGATAATCAGAGGGTCGCCGAATTCCACCGGCTGGGTGTCTTCGACCATGATCGCCTTGATCGTGCCACTGCGCGGCGCGGGAATCGGGTTCATAACCTTCATGGCCTCGATGATCATCATCGTATCACCTTCCTTCACTTGGCCGCCGACCGAAAGGAAATTGTCGGCGCCCGGCGATGGCGACAGGTAGACCGTACCGACCATTGGCGAGGTCACGGTGCCGGGATGGTCCGCAGTGGTTTCGGCCTCGACCGCCGCCGCCTGCGGTACCGCCCCGACTGCTGGCGCGCTAGCCTGGGATGGCGCGGTTTGCACCGCCACAGGGGCCGCGGTGGCCACGACATTGGTCTGCTTGGAAAGCCTCAGCGTGCTGTCACCCTGTGTCAACTCGACTTCGGTAAGCCCGGATTCGGCCATTATTTCGGCGATCTCGCCGATCAGCTTGCTGTTGAATTCGGCTATCTTCCTTGGTGGCATGTTCGTCCTGCTGTTCAATCTAGAATGTCGGCCATGGCGTCTAGCGCCAGACTATAACCCTTTGCGCCGAAGCCGCAAATCATCCCCTTCGCCAGGGGCGACAACCAGGAATGATGGCGAAATTCCTCGCGCGCGAAGATGTTGGAAAGATGAAGTTCTATGAAAGGTACCTCCGCGGCCGCAAGTGCATCCGGAATCGCGACGGAAGTATGGGTGTAGGCCCCGGCGTTCAGGATGATCCCAGCCTGTACGCCACGCGCCGCCTGGATCCAGGTGACCAGTTCGCCTTCCAGGTTCGACTGCTGACAGGTCACGGCCAGGCCCAACGCCGCGCCATGTTCGGCGCAGGCAGCCTCGATATCGGCCAGCGTCGCGCTGCCGTAGATTTCCGGTTCCCGCGTCCCCAGCATATTGAGATTTGGGCCATTGAGCACCAGAACGTTCTTCTGCCCGGACAAGACCGATCCCCCCGAAGTTATCGTCGAGCCCTTATACCACGCCGTGCCAGCGGCGCAATCGCCGTAGCGCCCACGACAGCAGGGGCGATGGGAGATACCGTCGAAGGCCAGCCTGATCGACGACTGGGTGTGCCAACTGCCTTGCATTGGCGGGGGATCGGGATTACCCGTTGGCTATATTTTGCGCTGCATTCTTGAAGGATATCGGATCATGTTGAAGGGTAAGACTGCGGTGGTCACGGGCTCGACCAGCGGAATCGGGCTGGCCATTGCGCGGGCGTTGGGGGCGCAGGGCGCGGACATCATGCTCAATGGTTTCGGCGACGCCGGAGAGATCGAGTCAATCCGCACCGAGATTGCCAGGGAATACGGTGTGCGCGCGGCCTATCACGCCGCCGATGTGAGCCGTGCAGAGGAATGCGCCGGGCTGGTAGGCGCGGCCCGGGCGGAACTGGATGGCTGCGATATTCTGGTCAATAATGCCGGCATCCAGCATACCGCGCCGATCGAGGAATTCCCCGTCGAGCGCTGGGACGCGATAATTGCCATCAACTTGTCGCAGTCCTTCCATACCATCCGCGCCGCGTTGCCTGGCATGTATGACAAAGGCTGGGGCCGGATTGTCAACATCGCCTCGGTCCATGGCCGTGTTGCGTCGGTCAACAAGGCCGCCTATGTAGCGGCCAAACACGGGCTGGTGGGATTGACCAAGGTGGTGGCGCTTGAGGCCGCGGGCCGTGGGGTCACCTGCAACGCCATTTGTCCAGGTTGGGTGTTGACGCCGCTGATCCAGGCTCAGGTGGACATCCGCGCCGCCGAGAAGGGCCTTACCGAGGAAGCAGCCAAGGCTGACCTCGTGGCCGAAAAACAGCCATCGAAACAGTTCGCCACCACCGAACAGGTGGGAGGGCTTACTGTATTTTTGTGCTCCCCCGCGGCCGACCAGATTACCGGCCAGGAACTCGGGATCGACGGCGGCTGGACGGCACAATAGGGCAACAGCGCCCACAAGTGATTTTCGTCCCGCTTAACCCCGGCTTTACCCATACGCAGGTATGCTATCGGGACTTCGCAGTGTTGAGTCGCACCCGGGCTACCGGATCGCGCCGTCGCTGCGGACCATGAAAGTGGAGCCTTCGGTTGGTATGACTGACATGGTGCAGCCGGATCATGAGGTGGAATTACACCTGCGACGCCGCATGAAGCAGGTGGCGGCGGCGTTTGCCGTGGCCACCCTGGTGGCGACGTCCGGGTTTTTAATTGCTTACGGCTATCTTGAAGAGATTTCCAGTGTGCGGCTGGAAGCCTTGCATGCCGCCGAGCTGATTTCGGTGCAAGCCCGGAACCAACCCGCCGGGTGGGCGCTGGACCGTGAAGGACTGGACAGGATCGTCACTTCGGTACACGGCGATGAATATTTGACTTGGTATGAAATTCTGGACCGCAGCGGCGCGGTGATTGCGAGTGCCGGGGATTATCCCGGTTTGTTCGCGGTTGCCGGTGCCGCCGACATCAGTGACGGCAGCGCGACGGTCGGCACCCTGCGAATTATAGAATTTCCACACGACCTTGCGTGGTTGGCAGGCTTTAGTCTGTTGCTCGGTCTGTTCTTTTCGGGCTGTGTTGTGGTTGTGCTGCGGATCCTGCCGATGCGCGCCTTGAATACCGCAACAGACCGCGCCGCCAGCTACCGCACAGCGCTGGAGGCGCGAATAGCGGAATTGGAAATAACCCGGGATATGCTGGAAAAGCAGGGCGCCGAACTCAGCAATACTGCCGACAACCTTTTTCATACGCGCGAAAAAGAGCGCCGCGCCAACAACGCCAAGTCGGCGTTTCTCGCCAATATGAGCCACGAATTGCGGACGCCGCTGAATTCGATCATTGGATTTTCGGAAATGGTGACATTGCAGGCGATCGGCCCGGTCGAGAATGAGCGCTATTTGGAATATGCGGGTCATATTGATAATTCGGCCAATCATCTGCTCGACCTCATCAACGACATTCTGGATCTGGCCAAGATTGAATCGGGCAAGCTCGAACTCGAAGAAGAGGTCGTCGATTTCGTCCAACTATATGAAGGCTGCCGAACCCTGTTGGAACATCGGATCTCCGACGCCGGTCTGCGGGTCG
>CAXMQC010000422.1:0-3210 GCA_964195285.1 Akkermansiaceae bacterium | reverse complement strand
CGTAATCCTCGGCCGCCAGCATGCTGATCGGCGGGCCGACGATCTTCGCCAGCGCGTCCAGGGCCGGCGCCAGCGCCGCCTGCACCGTCCCGTCCGCCAGCGCCCACAGATCCTCCGGCACATAAAGCCGGGTCAGGATTTCCGGTTCCCGCCAATCGTCGAACAGGACCTGGGCGACACCCGACATCACCACCGGGTCGCGCGCGAACCAGCCGATCGCATCGTAGGAAGCGGCCAGCGGCATGATGCCCTCCAGCGCGATGCGGTCATGGGTCGGCCTGAGGCCGTAGATACCGCAGAAACTGGCCGGGATGCGCACCGACCCGCCGGTGTCGGAGCCCAAAGCCAGATGCGCGTCGCCGGCCGCCACCGCGGCGGCCGAGCCGCTGGAGGAACCGCCCGCCACCCGACCCGGCGCATTGATGTTCACCGGGGCGCCATAATGGGCGTTCTCGCCAACGATCGAATATGCCAGTTCCTCGGTAACCGTCTTGCCGATCATGGTGGCGCCGGCCGCGATCAGCTTTTCGACCACCGGCGCCGATTTTTCGGCGACTTCGTGGGTCCGCAGCCAGTCCGGGCTGCCACAGCCGGTGCGGCAACCCTCGACGTCGAAGATATCCTTCACAGCCAGCGTAAGACCGCTGAGCAGGCGGTCTTCCGGCCCCTCGATCACCTTGTCGCAATGAGCCACGAAGGCACCCAGATCGTCACGGATCATAAACCGAATTCCCTTCCCGAATTGACGGCGCGGGCCACATGACGGACATTACCCGTTGCACAAGGCCACCCACGGGATTAATGCGAAATATGCTCATAGCACAGATCACCGATATGCATGTCAAGAAGCAGGGCGAAATGCTGTCCGGCACGCTGGACAGTTATGCCTGCCTCGCCGCCGCGCTTGGTCGGATCGGCAGATTGGACCCGCAGCCCGACCTGCTGGTCGCAACCGGCGACCTGACGGCCGACGGCACGCCCGAGGAATATGCGGCGCTACGCGATCTGCTGTCCGGCCTGCCCATGCCTTACCTGCTGATACCGGGCAATCACGATATCCGCGAAAACCTGCGCGCCGGCTTCCCGGACCAGCCCTGGGAAGACGGTCGGTTCCTGCACTATGCGGCCGACGATTGGCCGCTGCGCATCGTCGCGCTGGACAGCGTCGTCCCCGGCGAGCACAACGGCGAGATCTGCGCCGGGCGCTGCCGCTGGCTCGACGGCAAGCTGGCCGAGGCGCCGGACAAACCGACCATCATCCTGCTGCATCACCCGCCTTTCGTTACCGGTATCGGCCATATGGACCGGATGGGGCTGGTCGACCCCACGGGACTGGCCGAGGTGGTGGCGCGGCACACCCAAGTCATCCGTATTCTTTGCGGCCATGTCCACCGCCCGATCCAGAGCATGTTCGCCGGCGTGCCGGCCAGCGTCGCGCCGGCCACCAGCTTTCAAATCCAGCTGAAACTGGACGAGTCACGCGGCATTCAATGGACCGGCGAGCCGCCAGCCTTCCAGCTCCACAAATGGCTCCCCGGCGGCATGCTGGTCAGCCATACGGCCTATGTCGAAGATTACGGCGGCCTGGACCGGCCAAGCAGCTACAAGGCGATGGAAAAAGCGTCGGGGCTGGCGGAGAGCTGACTGGATGAAGGGAGCCATCGCCGCCGGAGACACGGAGACCGCCAACGCCGCCGCCGAGGTTCTGGCCGACGGCGGTAATGCTTTCGACGCGACCCTGGCCGCGCTTTGCATGGCGCCGGTGTCGGAACCGGTGCTGGCCTCGCTGGCCGGCGGCGGGTTCCTGCTGGCCCATCCGGCCGACGGCGAACCGGTGCTGTACGACTTCTTCTGTCAAACGCCGCGGGCAAAACGTCCGGCCGCCGAGCTGGATTTTTTCCCCGTGGATGTGGATTTCGGCACGACCACGCAGGAGTTCCATATCGGGCTCGGCGCCATGGCGACCCCCGGCACCGTCGCCGGCCTGTTCGCGGTGCATGGCGATTTCGGCAGCCTGCCGATGGCGCGCATCGTCGAACCCGCGGTGCGCCTGGCCCGCCGGGGCGCGCCGATCTCACCGTTACAGGCGCAGATTCTTAAAATCGTCGCCCCGATCTACCTGGCAACCGATACCGCCCGGTCCCTGTTCGGAAGCGGCCGCGAGCCGCGGGCGGTGCTTCGCGAGGGCGAAATGTACCACCCGGCGGCCATGGCCAATACGCTGGAAGCGCTTGCGCGCGAGGGACGCGACCTTTTCTATCGCGGCGAAATCGCGGCCGAGATGGCCCGATGCTGCGCCGGCGCCGGCACGCTGACCATGGCGGACCTGGAAAATTATCAATCGATCCGCCGCCGCCCGCTGGCGAGCGACTGGCGTGGCGCGCGGATCTTCACCAATCCGCCGCCATCGTCGGGCGGGCCACTGATCGCCTTCGCGCTCGCCATGCTGGAACATACCGGGCGCCCGCCGGGGGGGCCACAGGATCCCGGCTGGCTGATGTCCCTGGCCGATGCCATGGCGGTAACCAACGCGGCGCGGACCGGCCACGGGCTGGACGAGGGCTGTGACGAGGCGCGGGTGGCGCAATTGCTCAGCGACCCGGTGGTCGCGGACTATCGTGAATCGATGGCTGGCCGGGCGCTGAAACAGGGCGGCACGACCCATATCAGCGTGATCGACGCCGCCGGAAACGCCGCGGCGTTGAGCCTGTCGAACGGCGAAGGCTGCGGCCATGTGCTGCCCTGCGGCATCATGGCGAACAACATGCTGGGCGAGGAGGACATCAACCCGCGCGGTTTCCATGAATGGACCCCCGACACGCGCATTTCCTCGATGATGGCGCCGACGGTGGTGGCGCGCCCGCAGGGCCGGCTGATCGCGCTGGGCAGCGGCGGATCGAATCGCATCCGCACCGCCATTCTCCAGGTGCTGATTAACGTGCTTGGTTTCGACATGGGACTGCGGGCCGCCATCGAGGCTCCACGCATTCACTACGAACGCAGCCTGTTGAATGTCGAGGCGGCCGGCACCGCCGGCGGGTTCGACCGCGCCCAAATAGAGTCCTTTACGGAGCCCTTCGCGAAGAAGGAATTTTGGGGCGAATTCAGCATGTTCTACGGCGGAGTCCACGCGGTCTCGCTGGACCGCGAGAACCGGCACTTCGGCGGCGCCCGCGCCCCGCCACGCGGCGGCGTCTATCTGGAAGTCTG